>VBHS01000391.1 GCA_005881295.1 Chloroflexota bacterium | reverse complement strand
TCGATACCTGCGGTGACGCCGGCAACTGTGCCGAAGCGGGTGGTGGCGCGTTGTGCGGCATATTCCCGGCGCTAAAGGTCATCGTTGCGGCATCTTGCAGGGGCTGTTGCTGCGGTGGAGGCGTAGCAGGCCGCCCTGGGGCAGACCCATTCATGAGCTGTTGCATCATAAACTCGACCTGGGCGACCTTGTCATTCCAGCCGCGGCTGCGCAGGAAACCCAGCAGGGCATTGTAGACCGTCAAGGCCTGTTCCTGCTCCCCTAAGGCACGGTGAGCTTCTGCCGCTTCCTGGCAGAGCTGAACCAGCTGGTCAGACTCTTCAACGGTCAGGGCGTCGAGGTTCACGCGGTCAACGGCCTCATCAAAATGGACCGTCGCTGTGCGCAGGTCTCCGCGCGCGCGATAGCACTGTCCCAATGCATAGTAACAAGAAAGTGCGTAATCGGGGTCATTGAGCAGTAGCTGGAATTGACTGATAGCCTCATCCCAGCGCTGCTGCTCTTGATACAGCCAGCCTAAAAAGTATCGCGCGTCTGGCCGATCAAAGCCACTCTCCAGGATCTGTTCACAGAGGTCGATAGCATCATTAAAACGACCCTGGGTCTGAAAGGTTTGAGCCTGTTTCAACACACCGGTGACCTGGCTAGCAGTAATGCGCCTGCGTGGAGATGATTCCATGCCGCCAGCCATGCCCGCATTGGCATAAGATGGCCCAGGATTACCCACACCGTTAAAATTGGCCGCGCTACCCATATTACCCATGTTGCCTGTATTCCCTCCGCTAAAGTTGCCCGTTGCGGCCGTCTCGGCCATCGGACTACCTGAAAATGCTAAAGAGCCTGATGGCGCGCCAGCCATCGTACCCGTTACCGATGAAAACGTTGCCCCTGCTGCTGCCGAGTGAGGGCCTGAATGTTGCTGCTTATGCCCATTCATCGACGAGAGCAGCTGCTTTGCCTGTTTATTTGAAGCGTCCGCGCGCAGGACTTCTTCGCACTGTGCGCGAGCCGCTGTAACGTCATTGCGTTGAAGGTATCCTTGAGCGGCAGCCAGGCGCTCCTGGATCATAAAGGCGATATCTTTTTTCCCGTAGTAGTAGGCTGCGAGACGCTCATGTGGCTCGGGGTCGCCAGGAGACAACTGAACAGCCTTTTGCCAGGCCGCTTCGGCTCGAGCACCTTGACCGGCCTGCGAGTATAGATCCGCCAGGTGGAGATACGCGAGGTATGCATCGTCGCGCCGGTTAAGGATGCCATAGAGCTCAGCTGTCTTGCTCAAAGCGATAATGTTGCCATGATCACGCTTCAGCGTATATTCATATTCGTCGAGAGCTTTCTGCCACTGCTTGGTCTGCATGTAGCAGAAACCTAGTCCGCCACGGGCCATCGCGTCATCTGGGAACTCTACTAGTGCTCGTTGGTACTCCTTTGCGGCCTCCGCCCACTGACTATCCCAACGGTATCGGTCTGCTGCGTTCATCGCTGTACTGAAGGCTTGTCTGTTCCCAGGCATTAAAGGTTCGCTTTCTCACATGATATTACATAAGAGAGGCACGACGTGTCGCACCGCCCAAACTCAACTGTAAACTCAACTGTCTAGTTAAATCTAGGTTACTACAAAACTTGTTTTACGCCTCTTTTTTGGTACTAAAGTACCTTTTGTCCGGTGAGGGCAATTTGAGGTATTACCCGCGGTAATTGATGAATTGTAAGGCTACCGGGTAATCTTTTTGCTTGAGCAGGGCGATTACACCTTGCAGCTCGTCGCGGCTTTTGGCCGTCACTCGCACGGCATCTCCCTGGACTTGTGGACGCACTTTGGGGTTGTTGTCACGGATGTACTTGCTTATCTCTTTGGCGAGTTCCTGTGAAATCCCCTGTTGCAATTCAATGACCTGGCGTACTCTGCCACCAGCCGCGTTCTCCTCTTTTCCCGGTTTGAAAATCTTCAAGGAGAGGTTGCGACGAATCGCTTTCGATTCAAGGATATCCCGTACATTTTTGAGCGTAAGTGAACTATCGGTGAGGATAGTGATGCTCGTTTTACTGAGCGTTATCTCGGTTTTTGTATCTTTCAAATCGTAACGAGTATGGACTTCTCGTCGTGTCTGGTCAATGGCGTTGACCAGTTCCTGCTCGTCGAATTGTGAAACTATATCAAATGAACTATCTCCAGCCATGGTATTCCTCTCTTTGACGTGTAACTGGTACAGAATGGCTACCAGGAGATATTTCCTCTCCCATGTCCTCGACCGACCGATAGTATACTCTACCTGTGTGTCTATTGGGCATTGTAGCGCATTTTTTCGGTATTTGCTATTATACCCCCCAAGTCTCTCTGGTACGATCGTGCCGGGCCATCGGATTGGGCTGCGCTACACTGGCCTACCCTTTTGAAATCGAAGAAGAGGAGTTGCGAGCAGAAGTGGCCGCTCTCAATGACGACGCCAATACCGATGGCGTCGTCCTCCTGTTGCCGCTGCCAGCACATATTCGACAACGCATAGTAACTGATGACCTGCGTCCAGAAAAGGACGTTGACGGCCTTGGCTCGCGCAATGCCGGAAACCTGCTGCTTGGCTTTCCCAGCTTCATTCCCTCCACTGCTGATGCCATGCTCGCCGTCTTGCGCGATGCTGATCTCTCGGTCGCCGGTAGCAATGCTGTTGTTGTGGGACGCAGCAATATTGGTGGCAAGCCCGTTGCACTTGTCTTGCTGCGCCAGGATGCTACAATAACCATCTGCCACTCGTATACGCAGGACCTCGCCAGTATTACCAGGAGCGCCGATATCCTCGTGGTGAGTACGGGACGGCCGGGCAGTATCACTGCTGATATGGTGAAGCCGGGCGCAATCGTACTGGATGCGGGTATCAATACCGTCAATGGAAAAGTTGTCGGTGATATCGACTTTGCTGGCGTGAAAGAGGTGGCCTCTTTTCTCACTCCAGTGCCCGGTGGTTTGGGCCCGCTCACCCATTTGATGTTGATCCGCCATACATTGCTTGGCCCGCAATAGATCAATAATACCTGCTGGAGGCTGTTGCGTAGCGGTTCGGCCGGGCCACTATATCACCCGTGATGCGGACGGCGACACCTTCTTTTTCGAATGCGCGCCGGAGATCGGTCAGGTTGACATCGTTGCCCGCGATGAGTAAAGTGGGGCCAAGTTTGCGTAGATGATATTTTTGGAGATTTCTCGAAGCTAAGATCTCGTCCGCGGCCGCTTCACTTGACACTTCAAACAGCATTACCTGCGAAATCTTCACGTCCTTGTACTGTTTCACCCAGTCGCGCAGGGTATAAGCAACGTTCTGTGGCACTTCTTTCTGGCTGCCTTCTGCCAGGATATGGAGTATTTTCTCGATATCGAGACCTGCTTCCATTCCTCGCAGCAGCGAATTGCGTGTCAGCGTCAAGCGGCTGACCATGTTGACCTGGTCCACCTGCGCAAACGGCAATAAGCTATAGAGGGTCGGCATATCGGTGTGCAGTAAGAGCAGCTCAAAATTGGGCTGCAGGACCAGCGAGCGCGTACCGTTTGCCTGGGATGGCGAAGAGTCAGTGGTGTGCGCTGTAGCTTTAGCCTTGTTCTGCGTGGAGAGGACGGCGCTGCCCAGGTCGGTCACCATGAAGGCGACTGGATTCTTTCCCTCGTGGGTTTGGGATAATTCCTGGCCCTCGTAGCCAAGCGAAACAAGACCAAACTCGTAGAGAGAAGAGGAAAGCAATCCAATATAGTATTCTCCCTCGCTGCTATCCCACTTACTACGCAGCACGCTTGATTTGCTACTATCTCGCCGGATGTTGTAGTGGACCGGGCGCAGCTCGAAGGGATCCTTGTCCCAAATTTTTTGCAGTAACGACGCTACGCTATACCACTGTCCGGGGATACAATCCTGCAAATGTTCAGCAATTGAACTGCGGGATTTTATTGGATTCCAGGTGTAAGGGTCCCACTGCCTGTAATTTGCTCCTACTATGTCCATCCAACGGAAGCTTTGTGTCCAGCTTTCCAGCAAGAGCTGTGCCTGTTCTGCCAAACTCAGCTTTGACCACTTTCCCATCTGGGCGCCTGGCTCATAATGCGGCTTGATGCCATCCCCGGATGTGCGTGAGAGTTTAATGAAGCCAAGCTCTTGCGCTGTGTTGAACAGCATATCCAGGTATAAGTCATCTTCGTCGATGTATCGCTGGCGGCGTTTCCCATGCAGCAATGGCTGGATTTTAGTGGCGATACGCTTGGGTACCTTGCCGGCCTGTGTTGGCTCTATCGTTTGCTGGTAGATTGCGCCGGTGATAATCGCCATGTCGTATAAGATAGCGGGCTCCGCGGCCTGGATGGTCTGTGGCGGGTGAGCCAGTGGCACAAATTCGTTGCGCTCTACGAGAGGTCCCTTCATAGTGGTCGCCTTTTTGATGCTTTCGTAGGTATCGGAAGGCACAAAGAATACCCGTCCCTCCGCTGTAAATGTATCAAAGGCGAGGGCGTACTCTTCAAAGGGATGGAGAGCGTTGAAGAGCGTGTTATCGTCATACCTGGTGTGTTCCCGTAGCGCCTGCATGCTCACTTTGCCACCTCGCTCACACACCCACTTGAGCATGTCTCGCTGCGCGGGCTGGAGCTTTTGGAGTATCTCAAAGATGCTATTCGGTTGTTTCATTTCATCTATGAGCAATAAACGCATTTCCGTGCGCGGGTAGTACATCCCTGAGTTAAGACCATAGCGCCCGGTTAGCGTATCAAATTCGTAACCGGGATAATTCGCGGTCAAAATCTTCTCAAGCGGCATTTGTGAGCGGTCAGATTTCGCGGAGAAATTTTCTTTGCCCGCGGTATAGAGAGCTTCGGCGCTCTCCTGAAAGGGATATAATTGTGCCACATCTTCGACTGTCGCGGTATTCTTACTTCTGCTGTAATAGTAAGGTTGAGTATAAACCTTTACTGTCTGTTCCCAGACAAGAAGATGACGTTTGAGGGAAGATAGGATTATTTCAAATGCTTTTGCTGGAAGCTGGGATTTTTTCAGTATGCCATCTCGCGGTGTTCCGCTGCGGGCCGAATGCCCAAGCAAGCGGTACAAGACCTGGCGTTCGTCAGGCGTAAGGTGTTCCCAGACGAAACGCGCGGCGATGGGGTCCGTAATGCGTTTGAGCAGGATGTCCGGGCGTTTCTGCGGGCCTTTGTCGGAAAGGCCATCCAATCCCCAAAGGTGATATATTTCCACCCGTTGTTGCTCTGTACATTCCGCCAGTTCCTGCCTGAACTTCTTCATCTTGTCTACCTCTAAAACCTACAAAGGACGTAGTATCTCTTTATTGCTGCGTTGCTGGTTGGTATTGTTCAATATAACGGATCACCTCGCGTGTCAACTGGCTGGGAGTCGAGGCACCGGCGGTGACCGCGACGCGCTTTTTCCCCTCCAACCACGCGGGGTTCAGTTGCGAGAGGTCCTCGATTCGTATTGCTGGCACACCTGCCAGTTCTTCGGATACCTGTACGAGACGGTTGGTGTTGTTGCTGCGGGGATCGCCGACGACAATCGTCAAATCCGCTCCCCTGGCCTGTGCCGCGACCGCCTCCTGGCGCGTCTGCGTTGCCGCACAGATATCGATGTGCACCTCGGCATGGGGATAACGGGTCTTGATGTACTCGATGACGCGCCGCGTATCCCACTGGGAAAGCGTTGTCTGGGTGGAGATGGCCAGTTTCTCCTCTTGCGCCTGCGTAAGTGACAGCGCGTCGACGTCCGCTTCGTTTTCTATCAGGCTGATGTGACCGGGTACTTCGCCCAGGACGCCTTCAGGCTCGGGGTGTCCCTTCTTGCCAATGTAGAGTATGTAATAGCCATTTGCCACCAGTTCGTGGACGAGGTCATGGGTCACGGTAACATCGGGACAGGTGGCGTCGATACAGTTGAGGCCGTGTTCCCTTGCCCTACGCCTGACAAGCGGAGATACGCCGTGTGCTGTGAAGATCACTGTTCCCTCGTTAACCTGTTCCAGTATACTTGCGCGATCGGGCCCTTCGAGGGTGATCACGCCGAGATTGGTCAATTCTTCAATGGCGTGGCGGTTATGCACAATTTGTCCAATGATGTAAGGGCATCTCTACTGACCAACGGGGGGTGAGACGACCACAAGGAGTGGCATGCGACATCGGGGCGTACGAGTTGCTGGAGTAAGATCTTTCCCATGAGCATATAATCCTGCAGAGGAACCGTGAACGGGAGAGATCTCAGCGGTCAATCAGTCCCGAGAGCAGAGAGATGAAGTGGAGGACCAGCATGCTTACGAAGGAACAAGTCGCTTTTTATCAGGAACATGGCTACCTGCTCGTGGAGAGGCTCCTCACACAACGGGAAGCCCAGGAGCTGCGACAAGAGTGCCACGCGCTTGCACAGCGGCTCTCTATTCATACGGACATGGATGCGACCTGGGGAAGTGCCAGGAAGACGGTAGCACAGGCAAAACACACCACAATTCTGCATTGTCACAATGTGCAATTCTACTCGGCGGCCTTCAGCCGTCTGCTGGTGGATGAGCGGCTGACAGGTGCGGCGGCCGATCTCATTGGCAGCCCAAATGTGCAGCTCCACCATACGAAGATGTTCATTAAGCCGCCAGAGAAGGGATCACCATTTCCGCTGCACCAGGACTACCCCTTTTTTCCCCATGAGCGCCAGAGTATGATGGCGGCCATCTTCCATTTTGATGATGCACCTCTTGAGAAGGGATGTGTGTGCGTCGTGCCGGGGAGTCACAAACTGGGCCCATTGGAACACCAGGCAGAGGGAAGCTGGCACCTGCCGTTAGAGCAGTATCCGCTGGAGTCAGCGCTTGCATGTCCAGCCAGGGCCGGTGATGTGCTGTTCTTGAGCTATCTGACCATTCATGGTTCGGGGCTCAACGTCAGCCACGAAGCGCGCACCACGCTGCTTGTGCAGATGCGAGATCCCACCGACTTACCCACTCAGCAGGTCCATAAATCTCGCGGGCAGGGGATGATGCTGCGCGGCATTGATCCAATCGCCTTGCCCAAAGGGCATGAAGAGACGTAAAAGAAGAGCTGTGTGAAACAATGTTCTGTCTGGGTAACTCTCGGTAACTTACACTGATCCTCCCTTTCCCATTACACGATGCAGCAGGAGATAGACACGGTCCTGTAAGGCTGCTCACCGACCTCTCCTGATCTGGCGTGCCTGCCCTTTAGGGGAGTTGCACGCGCTGCTAAAATAGGGCCATGAGAGTAGAAGAACGCGTAGCTCGGTTGGGAAAGCCTCCTGGTCAACATCCCATCTTTCGACTCATACGGCCTGCATATGTCGTTGCTTGTATCTATTTGCTCTTTATTGGCCTGGACTGCCTCCTTCACGGCCATAATGCGCTCTATTATGTCCATATTGGTTCGAGATATGCTCTTCACGAGCTACATGGCACTGGAGGTTATGATGGTCAGTTCTTCTACTATATAGCTCGTGACCCACTGCATGCTGCCCCATTTCTCAGTCATCCTGCCTACCGCTACCAGCGTATTGTCTATCCCTTGCTCGTCGCTGTCTTGAGTCTGGGACAAGAAAACCTTATTCCGTACATGCTCTTGCTGGTCAACTTCATCGCGATCGTCCTCGGTACTGAACTCCTTGCACGCCTTCTTATCAGAGAGCACCTGTCTCCCTGGTTCAGTCTCGCCTTTGGTCTCTACTTTGGACAGGCGACTGCCTTTATTTTCGATACGACCGAACCGCTGGCGTATCTCTTCATCTGTCTGGGACTCTTTCTGCTGACGCGGCAACGTCCCACTGCCGCAGCTCTCTGTATGGGCTTAGCCGTGCTCTCCCGTGAGACAGCTATTCTCTTTCCCCTCGGCTACCTCGTTCTGTATCTGCTCCAGAAGCGCTGGTGCGACCTGCTTCGTCTTTTTCTCCTGGCGATCGCTCCCACCATCGCCTGGTACACTTTCCTCAGGTTTGCTCTTCAAGACGCAACCGGTCTCTCCTCTGCGCCTCCGTTTGAACGCATCCCGTTTCAGGGGCTCTTTGTCTTCGCTCACGACTCGCGTCGTTTCATGCCTCTCATCATTCTTATGCTCATCCCCACCTTGTTCAGCTGGCTTCTTCTAGCTAAAGAAGTCCTGCACCACCGCTGGAAGAGCATTCGTTTCTCATCATATCGCGCCATCACGTGCATCTTGATCCGGCCCAAGCACTTGCAATGACTCTGCTGGCTCTCAAGAGGCGAGGGAAAAACCTGGCTGCATCTGCACAGAGTTACAACCGCTGTCCTTTTTTGTCAGAAGCGCACCGACAGGCCACAGGTGCTTGCCAGATGCGCACGAGGCCGTCATCATCTCCCGAGGCGATGCGTGTTCCATCAGGAGACCAGGCGACAGTTAACACTTCGCTGCCATGATTGCTGTAGGTCAACGTGGGAGTGCCCGTCATGCTCTCTCGTACCTGGACGGTCTTGTTGGTGTTGGCCGAGGCAACATACCTTCCGTCAGGGGACCAGGCGATGCCATTCACCCATCCATGGCAGCAATACATCCAAAGGGCTTTGTCTGTCGCGGGGTCCCAGACTTGCACGGTCTTATCAAAGCCCACGGAGGCGAGATACTTGCCATTGGGGGACCAGGCAATGGCAGTCACTATGCCTGAATGGCCGATGTAGGTCGACAGGGCGTGACCGGTGGCAGCCTTCCAGAGTTGGACGGTGGCATCGAGGTCAGCAGAGGCCAGATGGTTCCCGTCGGGAGACCAGGCGACCGCCGTGACCCAATTGGAGTGGCCATGGTAGGTCACCACAGGCTGTCCTGTGGCGCTCTTCCACACCTGCACCGTCTTGTCATAGCTGGCAGAAGCCAGGCGACTTCCGTCAGGGGACCAGGCCACGGCGGTTACCGTGTCCGCGTGGCCGCGATAGGTCAACAGATGCCTGCCCGTTGCGGAGTCCCACACCTGCACCGTCTTGTCAAAACTGGCAGAAGCCACATACTTCCCATTGGGTGACCAGGCTAGTGCGCTGACCCAATTCGTATGTCCACGATAGAGCGCGAAGCGATGCCCTGTCACCGGGTCCCACACCTGCACCGTCTTATCATAGCTGGCAGAAGCCAGACGCTTTCCGTCGGGAGACCACGCCACGGCGGTGATGGCATTCTGATGCCCATGGTATGTATAGAGGGTGGTTCCCACCGCAGGGGGGCGGGGAGAGACGGAGGCAGTACTGTGAGCAGAACAGGAAGTTAGGAGTATGACAAGACAACAGGACGACAATAAAAGTGAGCCGAAGCACCTGGACATAGCAGACATGGCTTTCTCACTTT
>VBHS01000390.1 GCA_005881295.1 Chloroflexota bacterium | reverse complement strand
ATGAGGGCTGTTGCTTTGTCACAATT
Organism: Chloroflexota bacterium; assembly: GCA_005881295.1. GTDB lineage: Bacteria > Chloroflexota > Ktedonobacteria > Ktedonobacterales > Ktedonobacteraceae > UBA11361. The sequence goes on along the minus strand of VBHS01000390.1, from coordinate 3,265 downwards.
CACTTTTGACCACCTGCTCTTTGGGCGACGCGGCGTGAATTTTTGTAACCAGTACGTGTCATCGAAAGAAGCTTTTTGCCCATCGATCCAACCATAACATATAGCGCTATCTAAGGCTTCTGAATAAGAGACAGAAGGTATACCTGTTTCTTTTTTGGCTATCTTGAGCCAGATACCATCAGTATTCGTATGGTGCTCTTTGAGCCATCTTTCCCAGTCTTGCTGGGTCTCAAATGGAATGATTGGGAGACTATCTGTGTTCTTCATGAACATATTATACAACGTCTTCGTGCGGAACTTTCCTATGTCCGTTCGGTCCATCAAACAGGACCACCTCTTCGTCTTTTATTGCTTTGTTTCGTTATTCTATATATCAGAAGCGCCGCCTTATTTGGTCAAAAAGCATCATCTCAAGAATTACTTGAGCCAACGATGGAAGGAGAAGCCAACAGTGACCAACAACAGTTTTAATGGCCTCGGTATGGGACTGGGTAATTTATCGCGTCTGTCTCATGCGAAATCGCGTTCGATTAGCGCTGAAAACTTTAGTGGTGAAAAAGGAAAGGGAGGTATGGCAACCGAGGGAACGGGCAAAAATTGCGCTCGTGATCTTGGCCAGGGATGGAAAATATCTCCTTCTATTATCATCCCACCCAAAAGCACCTTCACGCTGGCCACTATCCAAGGGCCAGGGGCCATTGTACACATGTGGACGACTACCTTTCCAAAACATTGGCGCAGTCTTATTTTACGCGCATACTGGGATGAAGAAGAGAGTCCTTCAATAGAGACCCCTTACGGAGATTTTTTTGCGAATGGTTGGGGTGAGCGCTGCAATATTAACTCATTGCCTATCGCAGTGAATCCGGCCGGAGGTATGAACTCATACTGGGAAATGCCCTTTCGCAAGAGTGCTCACCTGACTCTAGAGAACCTTGGCGAACAAGAAGTTGTGCTCTACTACCAGATTGACTACGTTCTCACTGAGGTTGCTGAGGATATGGCTTATTTTCACGCTCAATGGCGTAGAAGCAATCCCCTTCCTTACAAGCAAGTCCACACCATACTGGATGGGGTAAAAGGCAAGGGACACTATGTAGGAACATACCTGGCCTGGCAAGTAAATAGCAATGGCTGGTGGGGCGAAGGAGAAGTCAAATTTTATTTGGATGGCGATAATGAGTTTCCCACCATCTGCGGCACAGGCACAGAGGACTACTTTGGCGGAGCCTGGAATTTCGAGCACCCGCAAGGTACATACGGGACGTACTCTACCATGTTCTTAGGTTTGCCACAGATGATACAACCCGATGGATTGTATCGCAGCCAGCAGCGCTTTGGCATGTACAGGTGGCACATCATGGATCCTATTCGCTTCGAGGAAGACCTCAGAGTAACAATACAGGCGCTCGGCTGGCGAAGTGGTCAACGTTACTTACCGCTGCAAGACGATATTGCTTCAACAGGATTTTGGTATCAAACTGAACCGCATGCTCCATTTATATCGTCAATATACCTGGACATGCTAGAAATTATCTAAAAATCACTTAAGGGAAGTGTCAAGACTGACCAGGAGCCATACTACTCGTCGCATTACCGTTGTTGCTATTGACATAGTCCTGGAAGACGAGATCGTGTGCAACCGATCCTTCGCTTCGCTCAGGATGACATGAAACCTACATTGACATAGTCCTGGAAGACGAGATTGTGTGCAACCTCTAAAGCAGTAGCAATTGAGCCGAGAAGTACGCTATCCTCCCCTAGTTTTGAGACAACGATGCGCGGTCTCAATGGAGTGAGTCGCTGTAGTCTACGCTCTAAAGGCGGGAGCAACAATTCACCACGTTGGCCGATACGTCCACCGAGCACAATCAGTTCTGGATCTAAAACGGCAGTGACAGCTGCAATTGCCAGCGCCAGGCGATATCCCTCCTGTTCGACCACGACAAACGCTTTTCTATCGCCCTGCTGTGCCGCGTCAAAGATCTGCTTCGGCGACAGAGACGCAGGCAAGCCTAGCTCCTGCGCCTGGCGAACTATACCCCCTGCAGAAGCTGCCTCCTCAAACATGCCTAAATAGTTCTCACTGATGTTCCCGGATTCCCTACGACATCATCCCAACCAAACGGTAAAAACCCAATCTCACCAGCCGCGCCGCGTGCGCCCCGGTAGAGCGCCCCATTGATGACAATACCCATGCCTACACCTGTACCTATCCAGATATACACAAAGGTACTGGCACTGGAACCCCAGCCGTATGAGCGCTCACCTAGCGCGGCAAGGTTCGCATCATTTTCTACTGAAAGACTCAGGCCAAATGCGACCTGCAATTCTGTCACCAGGCCGTGCCGCCCCCACTCGGGCAGATTCGATGAGAAAAGCACGCGCTTACTCTGCTCATCGAAGACCCCTGGTGTGCCGATGACCGCGTGTACCACCTGTGACCAGGACATGCCTGCCTGCGCGACAACATCACGAGCCAGGTGACTGATCAATGCGACAAGCGCGGATGCGCTCTGGGCATCGTTTGGCTTATCATTGCGCGCAATAATTCGACCGGCCAGATTCGCTATCGCGGCACGTACCCAGCCACGACCGACATCGACGCCAACCACATAGCCGGCATCTGGATTTGGCTCATACAGTATAGCTACACGCCCTCCCTTGCTCGATATCGACTGCCCGACGGCACGGACAAGTCTCGCGTCCTCAAGACCGGCCAGTGCTTGCGATACGGTTGGCTTGGAAAGTCCGGTTGCGCGTGCAAGTTGGGCGCGTGAAGTCGGACCATGACCGCGCAGATACTCCAGTAGGGATCGCTCATTGATGGCCCGTAACAGCGATGGAGTTCCCGTCTGATATTCTTGACGAAGCTTGCTTTCAGGCACCGTCACAGTGCAACTCCTTTGCAGTAACCAATAGTCTATTTGTATCATCATTGTAAACTATCTTAACCATCTTCTGAAAGGGTTAGCAAGACACCTTCCATCCCTCGGAAAATTCATGCAAACATGTTCTTTTTTCTCCCACAAAAATATTGACAAATCATAGTTAGGAAACTATACTAACTCTATAATGTGATGTTTGTACCCCGCTTTATCCTTTCGTTTGTCTTATTTAGACCAGGCACAACCTGAGGAGGTGTCCAGTGAGTTCTTCAAACGTGAACATGCAGCCAGAGGAGATTCCCGCAGGAACAACTCAAAGTGGAGCAGCGGAACAACCGAACAAAGGCTTTATACGTAGTGTTGGATTGCCAACAGCG
>VBHS01000389.1 GCA_005881295.1 Chloroflexota bacterium | reverse complement strand
GCCTCTCGGATCAGCTCGCCTAGCGCGAACAACATATAGCCCATGATACCGAGGAGCGAGACAACCATCATGACGGCCCCTACCGTGACATTATTGACCGTCGAGGCTATCCAGTGCGACCCCGATGGTTGCGTCGTCATCACAAAAGGCGAGATGGCCAACCAGATGCCAGCAAGGAAGAGCAGGAACAACACATAACTCCCCGGCGGGATAAGCCGCCTCAACGCATCTCCAACACTCATTGTACTTCCCTCCTGTTCAAAATCGTTTGGGACTGGTCGTTTTGTTGATCGCTACCCCCCTGGCGGCGCGCTGTGAGATCAGCCGCGAGCGCCGCAGCCAGCGTTGCCAGCGTCCTATCGAGATCGCTTTGATTTGCTGCTGGGGCTTGAGGTGCTGCAGTCGCTGGCTGGTACTGAACTGAAGCTTGTGGCTGAACCTTTGCTTGGGCAACAACAACCCCCGCCGCCGCTAAGGAGCGGATGAGTGACATGAAAAAGAGGGTAAAGGCTATCAAGGCAACGACAGCAACGGGGATGCCCGTCACAAAGTCATTCGTTGTCTGGCTCACCCAGCTAGCGTTATAGGGTTGGTAACCGAGCGCGAATGGAGCCAGGATCAACCATCCTCCGGCTAGGAAGATGAGGAGACTTGCTGCCATTCCGCAAACGTATTTGCCAATGGATGGTCGCGTTGTTTGCATACGTTAAACCTCTATATTTCTAGGAGCATATGCCAATCGTACGTGTAATCATTATCCAATGAAGCCGCTTGCTGCTACCGTATCGCTTGCTTCAGAGGCAGTTCCCTCTGAAGCTCCATGTGCCGCTCCATTACCGATAGAGGAGGACAGGAGCGTAATGGCCAGTGGTTCAATGATATCCTGGGCCACGGCTTTACCTCGCTGCTCATCGCTCCATTCATGTGGGTAGCGTCCATTCACGGTATTGGAAAGTGTTTCCAGTATCTGTGGGTTAGCATCAGGCTTCTGTGCTTCACGAGCGACAAGTGCCAGCGTCAGGCCAAGCAAGGCCCGGCTGCGATTCGTTCCCGATGTCGGTGCCTCAGCAACTGGAGCTTCGTGGCTTTTACGCAGAGGAATCTCGCGCAGGAAGAAAACCGAGAACAAACCCAGCAGCATGATGATGAAGCCCAGGAAGAAGACGCTGGTGATGGCTGTTGAAAGGCTCAACCTGATCGCGTCGATGAGTTGCCGGAAAATGACCAGGCCCTGGGGGCCAAGAGCCGCAAAGCTATGCTGAATCTTCGCCACTACATCTGGAGCCAGGAGCAATTGGGGATTTTGTAACTGTGCCAGTTTATCTGCCGGAACTAAACGCTTCAAAATCGCTGGCATGTTACTCTGAAGCTCGCTTTGAAAGGTGTTAGTCATGATCGCGCCCATCACAGCTACGCCCATCGTCGAGCCGATTGAGCGGAAGAAGGTGATACCGGCTGTGACCTCTCCAAGCTGCCTGTACGGAAAGGCATTCTGGACGACGATCGTGAAGAGGCTCATCATCACACCGATACCCAGGCCGGTAATGACCATGTCGCGCACAACTTCTCCCTCCGAAGTTGAAACCGTCATGCGTGAGAGCAGGAACATACCGACCGCTGCGACAATGAAGCCGAGGATCGCCAGTATTTTGTAGCGACCCGTGCGCGAGAGGAGCTGTCCCCCCACAATACTACTGATGATGAACCCGATCATCAACGGGGTCAGCACAACGCCAGAATTGGTGGCACTATTGCCGAGCACGCCCTGGACGAAGAGGGGGATGTACAGGATTGCCCCGAACATCCCGGCGCTGACCAGGAACGTCGCGATGACCGAGACCAGGAAGATGCTGTTTTTGAACAGCCGGGGACTGATGATCGGCTCGGGAGCACGAAGCTCAATCAAGTAGAATGTGATTAACATCACCGCAGAAAAGATGAACAGGCCAACGATCTGCCAGGAGCCCCAGTCGTATTGTGTGCCAGCCCATGAGAATGCCAGCAGCAGGGGTACCGTGCCAGCGATCAGGAAGACTGATCCAAGGTAATCAATAATATGCTTGCGCCGGTTGACGAGTTTCGGCAGGACAAAACCGGCCGTCAGGATGGCGATAACGCCCACAGGCATGTTCACATAGAAGACCCAGCGCCAGCCCCAGTTATCGGTAATCCATCCGCCCAGGGTTGGCCCAACAATCGAGGAAAAACCAAAAACGGCCACGAACAGGCCTTGCCATTTACCGCGTTCCGAAGGCGGAAAGATATCGCCGATGATTGCCAGTGCAATCGGCATCATCCCTCCAGCTCCCAATCCCTGGATGCCTCGGTAAATGATTAACTGGGTCATATTCTGGCTAGTGCCTGCCAGCGCCGAGCCGATCAGGAAGATGATCATGCCACCGATGAAGAACACTCGCCTGCCATAGATGTCTGAGAGCTTGCCGTAAATTGGGACGGTGACCGTCGAAGAGAGTAAGTAAGCAGTGACGACCCAGGCATAGTGTTCAAGACCACCCAGATCGGCGACAATATGGGGTAAGGCCGTGCCGACGATCGTCTGGTCTAACGAAGCCAGCAGCATGCCGAGCATTACTCCAATCAGAATCGAGGCGAGTCGTCCTCGGCTGACGGTTGCACTCAGTGGGCGATATTCCTGGGCGGCGACCGGCACTGACTCTACTTGTGTTTGTGCCATCAGATTACGTTCCTCCATTGTCTAACGATTTCAGCTGTTTGAGAGTAATGCTCATTTCGAGCCATCTGCTCCTGACTCCTGTTCTACGAGCCTGTTGATCGCCTGCAGACCTTGCAAGAGGGCTGCCAGGTCGTCCTTGTCCAACCTCTGAATCAACATTTGTATTTGTAATGGATGGTTGAGAAGTCGAGCGTACAGATCTTCACCTTTGGGGGTAAGCTGTGCCAGTGTGCGGCGCCGGTCTTCGGCATCCTCCGTGCGTTCTGCCAGGCCAGCTTGCACCAGCCGATCAACAAGATGTCCACCTGTCGATAAACCGACACCCAACCTCTGGGCGATTTGTCCGATTACCAGCGGACCCTCTTCAGCAAGGACAAGGAGTGTTCTGAGCTGAGCTATAGTAATATCGATATCCATCCAAACCGTTCCTGAGCTCGCTTTTAACGTACGCCCCAGTATCCGGTACTGTGCCACTACCTCCCGCTCAAGTTCTTCGCGCGTCTGGATCACAGTCTATCTCCTGAATATGCTAAGCAATTTCTTCTTCCGTAACGACATAGTAACATATTACTACGATATTATCAATATATTTTATGACGTACTTTAATCTTAACATATCGGAGTAAAGAAGAATTGGGAATGTTTGGTTAGTATCTTCTTCATAATAGTCTATTCAGGCGTTGGCAATTACCTTCTCAGTAAAAATACTGGGTTAACTATTGCATCCAAATCTTTCCATAATGCGTGCAATACCTGGGTACTTAAACCCTGTTACGATGTAACAAATTATGTAACCTTTTTACTAGAAATGGAGTAATCGCTTTGGTACAGCGAACAACAGCCTGGACCGCGAATCGCATATTCGCGCTTGTCCTCGGCATAGTCTTACTACTCGTAGGCATAATAGGCTTCTTCACGCCTACAAAAGCATATGATGTTCAGGAGGTCTTTTGCCTCTTCGATGTGGACCTCATCCACAACCTCATCCATGTGGTCTCGGGTATCCTCGGTATAGCTGCCGCCTTCATGGGCTGGTCACGGACCTTCAACCGCGCATT
>VBHS01000388.1 GCA_005881295.1 Chloroflexota bacterium | reverse complement strand
TTTACGCAGGGTGTCGAGCGGGATGGCTGAAGCATTCTTCTGGCTGATGAGCATGGCTTTTGCGCCACGCTGTGGCACGAAGAGAAGCTGACGCAACGTCTCCAATTCGGATGAGCGTCCCACCAGTAGATTGCGGTGGCTGCGACCTATAGTGATCTTGCTGTTCATCACGGAATCCTTCTGTTATGCTCTCTACTAAGAGAAAACGAGAGAGACATATGCCGATTGAGGATAACAGACAAGCAAAAAGCTGAATTTATTATATCGTATACGTCAATAAATTTTGCCAGATAAAAAGTTAAGCGGGTACGGTAAGCCTGATGGCCTCGTGTACCCGCATTAAATGTGTAGAACATATGTTCTATATCAAACATGTGCCTACTATGGTGTTTTATCTTGCTAATCAATATGCGACATATGCAAAATCCTTTCAAGGTGATATATCTTGTTAGGCAGTCTACTCTATCAATTACTGATTTCTGCGTCTGCCGTTGACCAAATTCCTACAAATTACAAAAATTGGATGATTTCACTCCGCTAAATAGTTCAGGGGTGACGCGACACAACGGCTATACCGCCAGCAAAACCATGGATTGAGTGCCAAAATCCGTTTAGAAGCTGACTCCCCTCAAACCACAGAAGGGATAGAAGGAGGATTGCTAAAACTGCAAAAAATACGATGACGGCAAGCAGGCGATGATTTTGTTGCGCAATGGTCATGAAGCATGCTCCTTTTGTGATGGTGTTTGGTGTAGAGGCAGTTGATGTTACTGAAGTACCGCCTCCCAGGTCTTGTTTGTTGTTCTATCGTGCGTTCTACTTGCTAAGAAGTTGTCACAGATTGTGGGTCCTACCCTGCCCCACCTCCTTCTTTAGACGAGAAAAAAACATGGCACCATCCCAGACGTCGTGTTCGTGCGATAGATAGCGTATCTACCTGTGGATGCCATTTTCTTTGAGTTGGCCTGGTTAGAAGGTGCAAGCGTAGAGGCAAACACGGTGATGGGATGCTGAAGAGTAGAATATTCAGTTCTTGGAACCACGGCCTCACCAGATGATTTGGAGCTAGCTCAGAATGCTTGAAAAAAGTAGTGTCTGGCATCTGGGTTTCTCTTTTCTGTACTTCCTGTACGGAAAGGGTGAAACTTTATCATCAGGTTGAGATAATGATAAAACATTAACATACAAACTATGAATTTAGCTCATGTTTTATAGCGTAAACCAGGGACGTGGCATGTGAGTTGTATTGGCGGACATACAATTTTTTGTGGGTGAGCGACCAAAGCGGAACCTGCTTCATAGACCTACGATAGCTTGATTCAGGCCATCAATGGACACGTTGTGGGCGCGACGACGATCATTGGCATGTTCGGCCGCCTCCCGGAAGGCCAGGCTGCGAACTGAAGACAGGACCTGTGCTAGACTCTCCTCAGGTTGCACGGACCGAACCAGGAGAGTATGAATTGATTGGCTCTCCCTCGTGGGTGTAGGGCTACGATATAGGCCTGTAAGTGCACTTTTAAACTTAAAAAGGTACAAGCGAGTCAGGTGTTATACCAATCCGCAAGCTAAAGCTTCACATTGACGATATGAGAGAACCCAGTTAAAGAGCGTAAGGCCGCCGGATCATCAGCGAGAGCATTGAGTCCCTGGCACAGCACCTCGATCAAGGCGTCGAGGGAGGCGAAAGCGCGATTGTGCAGGTATTTCTCGCGCAGTTCATCCCAGAGGTGTTCGGCTGGGTTCACCTCGGGACTGTAGGGCGGTTGCTCGATCAAACGGATGTTGGCAGGGACGACCAGTTCATGCGAGCCGTGCCAGGCCGCTCCATCGACCTGCATGACGATGAAGAACTTCGCCAACCTCTGGCTCACATGCTCCAGGAAGAGATTCATCATGGCCGTGGAAGCCTGGGGCAAGATGAGCGAGACCAGGTCGCCAGTCAGCGGGGCGACGGCCGCGAAGACGTAGACCGACTCACGAATGAACTGGGCTGGCGCATGCGGTCGGATACCAGGAGGTGCCCAACAGCGCTGCGGTCGTCCGATACGACCAAAGCGTCCTTCATCCTGTGCCAGGATCAAGACGGGTCGCTCATCAGTGGCTTCTCGTGTCGCGACTGCTGCCTCAACCTGCGGCGCAAAGGTTTTTTAAACTGCTCTTGCACTTGTGGATCGGCCTGAGGATGGCGCGGACGAGGCATCAGTTTGCGCCAGCCATGCCGAGCCAGCAGGCGGTAGATCGTGCTATCGTCTACCTCGTGCCCCACCCGCGCTTCAAACGCGCGCCAGATTTCTTCCGTGGTTGCCAATTCTCCCCGCTCCGCCTGCCCAAAGAACGGAGCCAAGAACTCCCGCTCTTCTTCCAAATTCAAATACCCACTTCGGCGGCCTCCCTTGCCGACTGTCTCCACCGCTGCTCTCCCTTGCCGGTTGTAGCTCGAGATCACCGCATGAACGGTCGCTTTGGAGACTCCACAGTGGCGGGCAATGTCCTCGGCTTTGCCCGGCTCTACCAACGCGTTATAAATGATCAGCCAGCGTTGGCGGTACAATGGACGCGGATCGCTGATCATACGTCTCTTGACTTCCTCTTCCGTCAAATGCCCTGCTGCTCGTGTGATCCTGGCCATCTTCTCTCCCTCTCTGCTTGCTCGTTCACCTCCTTTATTCTATCACAGCATGCGATTTAGTATGAGTCCTCTCGCTGTGCGATACAGCACCCCTCCCCCAAGAGAAATGCTCTTTCCCACTTGCCATTCACTTCCATTTTCTCCTTGGTGTATCGCTCCTCAAAGTACCTTTTTCTGAACGGATGTACCAGGTAGTCAGCACAAGCCATCAGAGGAGCATCATATTCACACCAGATTTGTTCATTCGGGAATGAGGATGAGCTTGCGACGAGCAGACGCAGCCTGCCGATCCCAGGCCTCGGCAACTTGCTCAAGC
>VBHS01000346.1 GCA_005881295.1 Chloroflexota bacterium | reverse complement strand
CAGTTTACCAATAGCGAGATATGTGTACTCAAGCCGCTCCTGGAGTCGTACCCACACTTCTGCCCTTACGAAGTCTTGCTTGCAAACTTCAACAGCGGCAATGTCACTGAGCAAGCCGTTGACCGCTGTCGCGAGCGTCTGCAGGAAGCGCAGGAGGCAGGCGACTGGGATCAAGAAATGCGGCCGGTGAGAAATGTCCTTTCTCGCACGCGCCTCAAAATGCAGACCTTCGGCATAGACATATTCTCAATCCTGGAAACTGGCTATGTCCTCATGTTCCAGTCCCGGCGAAGACAGCAACGAGAAGCCTGATTTGGTCTCGGTCTCGCGTCCAAATTGCGTAGGATGTCTACTTAAAAAAAATTGGTCAAAAAGCCCATTTTTTTACCTGCAATCAGGTACACTGGCAGGTATATAAGGGCACGACAACCTACCAATGGTGGACATGGCTACTGTTTGGGTGAAGTAGTAGCGAGTCTATGATTGGACCAATTGAGCGCATAAAGCTTGAAACTCCATTGGAGGTAAACAGCAGAACACGAAATCTACTTCGTGGATTTTCCATCGTACGTACCTCGTGCCCTTCTGGACTCTATTAGGAGGCCAAAGCATTGAGGCAAACGGAACAGACACCAAATTACGATCTCTCGTACCCATTTAACTCAACAACGACAACAAATACCAATCCTCTTGGTCCGAGTATGAGTCCCCCTCCTCGTAGAGGGAAACTCGTACCGATCCTTACAGTTGGTAGCGCAGTGCTGATTTCAGCTATCCTTGTCCTGGTTGTTGCGAGCCTGGGTCTTGGTACATTTCCGCCGTCATCGGTGTTCAAGAACACCTCTTCTGCTCATGCTCCGCTAGTGCCCCCCAGCCAGGTCGTAGGGCGTGTCTTCTTCAGTAGTAGTGTGCAAATTAATGAGAATACCAGCCAGGGTATTGCCGATCAAGTCGAGCTCGATCTCTCCAATATTCGTGATCCTGCTGCAGGCAAAAGCTACTATGCCTGGTTGCTCAATGATGATCCCGTTGAAGGGAAAGCGCTTTTGCTTGGTCAACTCCCAGTGAGCAATGGTCAGGTACACTTCCACTATGCTGGAGATCAACTTCATACGAACCTGCTCGCTGTGACCAATCGCTTGCTGGTGACGGAAGAAGATGCTGGAACGGCCCCCACAACTCCTTCGTTAGATACAAGCACATGGCGTTTCATGGCCGAATTTCCGCAGAAGCCGAACCCCCAGGATACCGTGCATCATTTCAGTCTGCTCAGTCACCTTCGCCATCTGCTAGCCTCGGATCCCTCGCTGCAGTCGTTGGGCATGCCAGGTGGACTGGATATCTGGCTCTTCCGTAATGCTCAAAAAATTTTAGAGTGGTCAGGTAGTGCTAGAGATGATTGGGCAAGTCAAAGTACCGACCTGATGCACCGGCACATCCTACGTATCCTCGACTATCTCGATGGTCTATCCTACGTCCAGAACGATGTCCCTGTCGATTCTCCCGTGCTGGTGAATGAGCGCATAGCCAGGGTAAGCCTGCTTGAATTTGATGTACAGCACCAGGTGCCACCCGGCTTTGTCTATCACATAGCCCTTCACCTGCACGGCATGGTTGAGTCCCCTGGAGCAACAACCGAACAGAAACGCCTGGCTATCCAGATAGATACAGCTATTAGCAAGGTGCAGGCTCTCCTGGAGCAAGTCCACCAGGACGCTAAGAAACTCGTTGTGATGACTGATGCACAACTCGCACAACCCGCAACACTCTCTCTTCTCGACGATATGGTCAAACATGCGCAGGATGCTTTTGTTGGTCAATTCGACCCCACCACAGGCGAAATACAAAATGGTGTCACACAGATCCACTTTGCAATACAGCGGCTTGCTACTATGGAAGTTACCGTCATACCCGCGTCATTCGCTCGAACCAACCATTCAAACAGCTCCTCAATGGAGCTATGCATCCCCTGCCTCCTGAATAATGTTCAACAACAAACATAACTTGCTTGTATGATACAAGTGCGACAAGTGCGACAAGTGCGACAAAATGAAAAGTCCCTGGACTCAGGATACGAAAGAATGAACAGCATATCTCGATTCATAGGACTGACAATACTGGGAATACTCCTCACTGGAGGCTTGCTCTCATCCTTCTATCTCCATTCCATCGAAGCCGCGCTCACAGTGCCACCTGCCAGCAGGGGTGTAGCCACCGCACCCAATGCACCCATCACGTCACCACCAGCCACGGCAAAGACACCTGGCGCGATTACCCCTACAGTACAAGCAGATATCCTGTCGCAAGACACCTTCCGGCGTGCAGACCAACTCTTCTGGGGAACAACCTCCAACGGTCAAAGGTGGGGGGCAGATGCGACAACCCGCAACGTCTTTTCGATAGCCGCAAAGACTGGCCAGGTTGCCAATGGTCAGGGTACCTTCGATGCCACCCTTGGACCCATCATCGCAGATGCAGAGGTTGAATGTAGCGTTTCGATGAGCAAGTTTAATCAGTCTAACATCGGAGCCGTGCTGCGGTGGTCCGATACAAATGACTGGTATAAGAGCTTAATAGATGGCAAGAGCCTCGTTGTGCTCAAGACACTTGGAGGAATGGCGACTCGCCTGGGTGCAGTCCCCTTCACAGCGAGGCCTGGCGTGCTCTATACCCTGCGTTTTCGCATCAAAGGCACCACTCTCTCGGCCAGTGTCTGGCAAAATGGCAGCGCCGAGCCCACAAACTGGATGGTTACGGTCACGGATAACACCTTTCGAAATGGTTACGGTGGGCTCCGTATCTTATTGGAAAATGGCGCAGTAGCAACAGTCACATCATTTAAGGAGATAGCAGTAGCAGCAAAATCTTAAAGCAAGTTTGGGGAAGGCATGCTGGAAAAGTTTCAAACAACATACGCGACCCAAATTTGGGTCAAATATACAACCTGCTTGGGA
>VBHS01000345.1 GCA_005881295.1 Chloroflexota bacterium | reverse complement strand
TGAGAAATGCGGCAATGCCAACGATGACCCACATGAGCTGACGCGTGCCCAATGCCGGGTCTGGAGGAAAAAGGTTTGGCCCAATGCGCAGGGCCATCATCACGCCAATGCCGCTGAGGAGACCAACAAGAGGTAGTAGCACCTGATCGGCCTTTGGGAAGGTGAAACTTAATAACACATTGACGCCGAATAAGATAGCGATGATACCGAGGACGGGAATCAGGCCCTCTACCGTTGGCAGGTTTTTGGCGCTCAACGAAGAGGTAGGGACCAATCCAGCTCGTACCGACCTCGCGAGTAGTAGCTGGGTCATGGCGAGCAGGAAGATCATGAAAGGGATGATGAATAGTCCCAGTTCTTTCCAGCGATACCTTTTGATTGTACTCAAAGGTGTTTGACGTGCCATTTATTGTCCTCTTGTTTCTAGTGCTGCTACCTTCAGCGAGAAAAGGGGATATGGGAACCCCACTTTTATGCTGTTTATTGGGCAAGTTTAAAGCTGATGAAGCCGATTTTTATGATATCTCCCGGCCGGGCAGGAATGGCTTCGCGGGCTGGCTGATTATTGACGTAGGTGCCATACATACTGCCGATGTCGCGCACGTACCAGGTACCATGGCGATTCTCGATATAGGAGTGGGCACTTGAGATGAAGTTGTCAGACAGCCGGATCGTACTTGTCGGTGCGCGCCCGATGGTAGTTTTAGGTTCGAGATCGAAGCGCGTTCCTGGGAGGAGGCTGCTGGGCCCGCTATCGACAACGATCAAGTGGCCGACGATGGGTGTTCCCTTGTATTCGTCGGCACTGGTTGCTGCTGTTCTCTTCAAATCACGTGTTATGGCGATAACTACCTGCATGAGAAAGAGATAAAGCAAAATGATAAGTAAGAGACGCAATATCAATAAAAAAACATCGAGCGAAAGGGGCATAAAAAGATCTCACCTTCGTTCAAAGTAGAAATCATAACTGCCAATGGTGAACCGGTCACCATTGCGCAGGATATGTTGGCGCATATTGGGTGTGTTGTTGATGGTGATGCCGTTGGTGCTGCCAAGGTCAAAAATGGCAAACTGGCCATCAGGCTGGTACTTGATCTGGGCATGGTTGCGAGAGACGCGTTTGTCTTCGACTATGATGTCGTTGCTGAGTTGACGACCAATATTGATGACGGGTTTTTCAATCTGGTAGTACTGGTGGCCGGCCTGTGGTAAACGGATAGAGAGCCGTGCCCATGGCAGAGGTGGTGAGGCGACCGGCGATCCCATTGACATGAATGGCGGTGTAACAGGGCTGTTATACTGGCTCCCCACACCCATAACGGGTGGTTTCACCTGGTTTGGTGGCATGGCGTTATCAATGCCAGGGAGATGTTGTCCCGGCGCCAGTTGCGCGCGCAGAAGGGCTAACTGTTCAGGGCTGAGGGCCTGGGTGGACATAATACCCGCGCCATCTCCGCCCGCTGAACTCAAGTTTTTTGCGTCTTCTTGTTTGGCCTCGATACGCACCAGGCCAAGGCGCACGTTGCTAACTCCATGCAGGCGCAAGATGGGATCGGTTTTTAATGTGTAGTGTTTTCTCCTGGCATAGGCAATAAGAGATTCCTGCCAATCTCTGATCAGGGTGAATTGGCTGGGAGATAAACGCTGATGGTCTTTGATGTTGAGATAGATATCATAGACGTTGGGAGCCAGGCGCTGGCCTGCCTTTTGCAGGAATGTACCGTTCTCCATGGCACTTTCTAGCTTACTGGCTATGAAAGCTGGTTGAACCGGCGTTCGTACAAAAAAAGCAATGAATTTTTCCACTGTGCTCTCTATCCATGCATTCAATCTCGAAAGTGGATGCCGGCGAGCGTCCATCATGCTCACCCCCTAATTTAATACCTGACGCGCCTGTTGCACATCGGCAGCGATCTGCGATTTCAATGCGTCTATATTAGCAAAGCGTTGCTCATTGCGCAATCGTGCAATGAAGTCTATAGTAATACGTTTATCATAGAGGTCTGGTTGAACATCGAGCAAATGTACTTCTACAATGCGCTCCTTCTCGTTGAAGGTTGGACGAACCCCGATATTGACTACACCGTTATAGACGCGAGAAGCATCGGCTCCGTCACTAAGAGGGCCATTTGTACTTACGCGTACGGCATAGACGCCGTCGGCCGGTAAGAGTTTATGGGCTTCGGGTATCAGGTTGGCGGTGGGGAATCCTAGCAGTCTTCCCCGTTGTGCACCACGTCTTACAATATCAGATAACGTAAGTGGATGGCCTAATAGCTCATTTGCATCACTAATGCGCCCTTCGCTGACCAATGCGCGGATACGAGTACTACTGATGTGGGTGCGCTCTACCTCTTCCAGGGAGATAGGGTGTACCACTATGTTGTTTTCCTGGCCGTATTGCTGAAGAAAGGCGACGTTACCCATCCTGTTGTGACCAAGGCTAAAGTTGGTGCCGACAACCATGCCCTTGATGTTGAAATGGGCAGAGAGTTCCTGCATAAATTCGCCTGCGCTGATGGCCGCAACTGCTGGCGTAAAATTGATGACGATGCTGTCCGCGATCCCCCCATATTTTTTTGCCAGTGCCAGTTTCTCTTCCAATGTTGTCAAATAGCGAACGTCGATGTCTGGCCGCACGACTATGAGCGTGTGTGGAGAGAATGTAATCAATACTGGCTTACTGTTGAGTTGTTGGGCTGTGTTGCGCAGTTCATGCATCAGTCGTTGATGCCCTATATGGACGCCATCGAAGTTGCCAATGGTGATTACGATTGGTTCGGTTCTTGTTACTGTTGTTTCGTATTCCATGTTTATGTTGAGGTGCTTCCCTTGCCGCTCTGGCTTGTACCTGGCTTTAAGTTTCTTTGGCATATATTACCACAGCTACCCCTGGGGTGCAATTTATTTTTTGCTGGCGCTGACTTCGCGACAAGTCGCTCAGTAGGACTTTTTGGTATAGCATAAACAGTCTGTGGTGTTCAAGGAGGGAGCAGGGATGTTTTGCTCATCCCACCAAGGGGGAAGCGGGATTACGGTGCGAGGACTTTAATGGGTTGCCAGAGGTTTTGGTCAAGGCGCCATTCGGCGATAGCGAGGAAGTGATTGCCGGTGTCGTAGACGCGGGCGAGGTTGGAGGGAGAGATTGATGGGGTGGGAGGATCGTGGTGAAAGGCGTTGCCGTGCAGGACACGTTCTAAGCCAGTGAACGGATGTAGGTACCCTTGCTGCACTCAATGGCAAGAGTGAGACGCGGGGGCTCCCAGGCGAGTATTTTAAGGGAAGTGATGGTGATGGGGCGCGCTGTCATAGTGAGTTCTTCACC
The DNA here is from genome assembly GCA_005881295.1 of Chloroflexota bacterium. Classification (GTDB taxonomy): domain Bacteria; phylum Chloroflexota; class Ktedonobacteria; order Ktedonobacterales; family Ktedonobacteraceae; genus UBA11361. Next base: position 8,161 of record VBHS01000345.1, on the reverse strand, counting down.
TGAGCGGGCTCGTTTATAGGCAGGCTGTCCCTGAATTTTGATGGCTGAGTAGCGTGGTGGAAGTTGCACCTGGGGACCGAGAAAGTGTTGTAGAGCTTCTTCGATGCCGGAAAGGCTGAGGTCGGCGGTACTGGCGGTGCGTATGATGCTGCCTTCGCTGTCATAGGTGTCGGTGACTATGCCAAAGATGATGTCGGCCAGGTAGGCTTTGCCGCTTTCGCTGAGATATTCGGCTACGCGCGTTCCCAGGCCGATGCAAATGGGGAGGACGCCGCTGGCGGCGGGGTCGAGCGTTCCCGCGTGTCCGACGCGTTTCTGTTTGAGTATGTTGCGTATTTTTGCTACGACGTCGTGAGAAGTCATGCCTGTGGCTTTGTTAATGTTGAGTATTCCGTCCATAATATTTGCTAAAGCTCTAGATTTTCTTTATTCGTTCTATCATGCCACGCTGCTCATTTGGGCTGCGAATAGGGCTCAAGGCGTTTCGACACCAAAAGATCAGGTACACATGATGCGCTCTAGTTCGGTGATGACCAGTTTGATGGCGGCATCAATGGGCAGGTGAAGGGTACCACCGGCAGCGCGGGCATGACCCCCGCCATTGGCGATGCGCTGGCAGATTTCCGCGGCGTTGTAGGGAGCGGCACTGCGCATACTGAGGCGGGTTATGTTTGGATCACCGTAGCTTTTGAAGAAAACAGCTACCTCTACGCCTTCGATGTCGCGCAGGAGACCAGAGAAGTTGTCGTCCATGTCTGGTGTAGCGCCCGCTACAGCCAGGGTGGCGTCGGTGGCCTGCGACCAGATGAGGCGCCCATTGCAGGAGGTTTGCGCGTTGGAGATGACGAGGGACTGAAAGCGCATTTGTGCGAGGGGACGCGTGCGATAGATAGGTTGTACAACTGTTTCTGGGACGGCTCCGGCGCGTAAGAGTACGGCGCTGGCCTCCAGGGTGCGGGCAGTGGTGTTTGTGAATTGGAATGAGCTGGTATCGGTGATGATGCCAGTGAGCAGACAGAGCGCTGCATCCTTGTTCAAAGGTAGCTTTGCTTGCTGCTGAAATAGGACCAGGAGTTCGGCGGTTGCCGCGGAGATGGGGTCGATGATATTGACGTTTCCGCAGCCACTACTGCTGAGATGATGGTCGATATTGAGGATGGGCACGCGTTCAAGGAATGCCTGGTGCTGCTGGTAAAGGGAACCAAAACGCGATAGCTCACCGGCATCGAGGGCAATGACCAGATCGTAGTCCTCGTTATCCAGCGTATGTTGCAGTTTATCTATACCTGGCATAAAGGCGAGGTTGCCTGGCGCAGGATCGGCACAGGCGATCACGCAGGTTTTGCCGACTTGACCAAGTATGTGAGCCAGCCCGAGGGCAGAACCGAGACAATCACCATCAGGATGTTCATGAGCGATCACGGCTATGCGTTGAGCTGAATGAATGAGAGCCAATGCCTGCCTCAGCAATGCCGGGTCCAATTGCTGGTTCAGTGCTTTGTTGGTAGTTATATCGATACCTCCACCTCTAATGTTGTTCTTGCTCATTTTGTCGAATGAGTTCAAGCACTTTCGCGCCTTCTGCGATCGAAGTATCGAGTTTGAAGACTAGCTCGGGCATATAGCGGAGAGTGATGCGTTCGGCGAGTTCATGGCGCAGGTACCCAGAGGCATGTTTTAGCCCTTTCATGGTAGCTGCCTGATCCTCCGGACTACCCATGACGCTGACGAAAATTTTGGCATGGCGAAAATCGCCGCTAACTTCTACGTGGGTGATGCTGGCGAAGCCGACACGCGGGTCTTTCAGTCGAGTGCGCATAAGGTCGCTCAATTCAACCGCGATTAATTCGCCCAGTTTTTCTTGCCTATGTGAATTTGCCATGGATATTTCCCTTTAACGTATGAGAGAGCACAGGGGCCTCCGGCCTCTGTGCTCCCTCATCGATGTAACTTATGCCCCTGTTTTCACACGCTCTTTCGCATATGCTTCGATGATATCCCCGATCTCAAAATCGGTGAAATCATCGAGGACAATGCCACACTCGTAGCCGGTGGCAACTTCGCGCACATCGTCTTTGCCCCGGCGCAGCGATGCGATCTTGCCATCGTAGACTATGCCGGTGGCATTTCTACGCAGGATGCGTGCCTGTGAAGAGCGGGTGATTTTGCCGTCTGTGATACGACAGCCAGCGATCACTGTGTTCTTCCCAGCCTTGAAGATCTGCATTACTTCGGCGTGCCCTTCAATGACCTCGCGGTACGTCGGCTCCAACATACCGGTGAGAGCGGCCTGAATATCGTCGATGAGCTTATAGATGACATCGTAGTAGCGGATATCGACGCCTTCTTTTTGCGCCAGGCGCAGAGCAGCCCCATCGGCCTTGACGTTAAAGCCGATGATGATGGCTCCAGAGGCGGAAGCGAGGTGAACGTCGGTTTCGTTGATGTTCCCGATGCCTTCGTGAATAAGGCGTACCTTGATATTCTCCTCGCCAACTTTTGTCAGTGCATTTTTGATGGCCTCAGCTGTTCCCTGAACGTCACATTTGAGGACGACAGCCAGTTCTTTGACCTTGCCTTCCTGCATCTGCATGTAGAGGGTGTCAAGGCTGACCTGACCAAGCGGCATACTATCGGAGCGCCGCTGTTCCGCCACCTTTGTCGCCTGTATTTTGGCGGCGCGCTCGCTGGCTACGACCTCGAGGCGATCACCGGCGTTAGGCACTTCGGGCAGACCAAGTATACTGACCGGCGTGCTGGGCGCCGCCTTCTGAATGCGTTTGCCGCGGTCGTTAAACATAGCGCGCACTTTGGCAGACATGGGGCCGACGACGATATTATCGCCCATTTTGAGCGTGCCCTGCTGGATGAGTACGGTCGCGGTAGGGCCTGTGTTTTTCTCTAATTTTGCTTCGATAATGACACCGGTTGCCGGGCGATTCGGGTTGGCTTTGATGTCCTGTACCTCGGCCACCAGCAAAATCATTTCCAGCAAGTCATCGATGCCGGTGCCTCTGCGTGCCGAGACGGGTACGCAGACGACATCGCCACCGTACTCTTCAATCACCACACCTATTTCAGCGAGCTGCTGTTTGACAAGATCGGGGTTAGCATTGGCCTTGTCGATCTTGTTCAAGGCGATGATGATCGGTACTTTGGCGGCCCTGGCGTGATCGATGGCTTCGCGCGTTTGAGGCATAACGCCATCATCGGCGGCGACAACAATGACCGCAATGTGCGTTACCTGAGCACCGCGCGCGCGCATAGCGGTAAATGCCTCGTGACCTGGAGTATCAAGGAAGGTGATTTTCTTCCCGTTTACTTCGACCTGGTAGGCACCGATATACTGTGTAATGCCACCTGCTTCACCAGCCGCGACCTTGGTTTTGCGAATCATGTCGAGTAGCGATGTTTTCCCGTGGTCAACGTGGCCCATGATAGTGACAACTGGAGGTATAACGACCATGTCGTCATCGTTGCGAGTAGCCATCATGGCCTCGTTGGCCGATAACCCTCTATCGCTCTGAACGGCAGGAGCCGTCGTGATCGTGCTCAGGCTTGGTTCGAAGCCGAGTTCCTCGGCGACAAGGGCAGCCTTTTCGTATTCAACAATCTGGTTGATGTTGGCAAAAATGCTATGTTTGATGAGGCCGCGAATAATTTCGTTCGGCGTTGTGTGCAGCAGCTCCGCCAGGTCTTTTACCACAATCTGCGGCGGAATCGATACCGGCCCTGTGACCTTTTCTTTCACAGCGGCTGCTCGTCGCTCCTGAGAGCGCTGAGCCGGAGTAGCGGGTCGAGCTCCTGGCCTTGCCGACGCAGGATGTCCTGGTGCAGCCGGGCGCGGTGCTCCGGGGCGTGGCGCTCCGGGACGAATAGCAACTCCAGGACGATTGGGTGCGGTCTGCGTCCCTCCTTGCCTGTTGACGGGTCGAGCCTGCGTATTGGGATAATGGGTCGCTTGCTGCGCTGGCGCGCCACCAACGGTGTTAGAGCGGGGAGGTGTTCCAGCGGGCGGCCTTTGTGCAGGGGCACCTGGTCCAGCGGGCCGGTACGTGGAAGCGCCAGACTGCGTCGAGCGCTGACCGGGAGCACCAGCCTGTGCAGGGCGCTGCGTAGGGGTTCCTGCGGCATTACCACGCTGGATTGGCGTTTGCTGGACGTGATGGACGTGTTGTAGTATCAGACGGCGTGGCGGCGGTATCTGTGGCATGTTGAGCCGCAGGTTCTGCTGCCCCTTTAGTTGTAGTGGCGGATGTCGTACGCCGCCGCGTGGCAGGCTTTGTATCCTGTTCCGGGCTTTCCGGTTTTTCCGGGGTGCTTAGTAAAGCACTTTCTGTTTTTGAGCGGGTACCAGCACGGCTTTTGGTGGTAGCTGGTTTTGCCTGCACCTGCTCGTTTGCATCTGGAGACTCAGATGTATTTCTCATGAAGAAGACTCCCTTCTATCGATGATGCGCCTTAAATGGCGTCGGAAATCTCTCTTCACAGCGACAAAAAAGTACTGCCGCCTTCTCCACTTAATCGGGAAAAGGAGACAGTCCCCCGTTATTGCAGTGCCAGGCAATTTTTTTGTCTGCGCCTTCAGGCGCGGTTGCTATGGTTAATTTGTCATAGCTATCGCTCCGCAAACATTCGCTTAGCACAACGGCCCTGTTGACGAGGGGCTGTGTCTCTATCAAGAGTCGAGATAAAATGACGCATCGTTTTTACTTAGTTCGTTACTTATTTCAACTGCTGGTCCAACCTTTGGGCTGGATGCCAATATTGAGTGATTTCTCACCCTCAATTTGAGGGCGAGGGATGATATATGATGATATCACAGTATAGCTTACTATAGACGTTCTTGCAACATCATTTAACAACTGATGTTTCCTTGGGCAGTGTAGCGATGAAGGCGTCGAGTCCGGCGCGATCTTCGTCCGACAAGGTCAGCTCAAATTCTTGCTCCAGGCGCTTTTTCTTGATGGCGGTTTCCCAACAAGAGAGCCGGGCACAGAGATAGGCTCCTCGCCCAGGCTTTTTGCTCGTCGGATCAATGACGACATGGCCATCGGGTGTGCGCACGACGCGTAGCAATTCACGCTTGGGTTTGGATTCCCGGCAGGCAATGCAGGTGCGTAATGGAACATGTTTTGGCCGCTTCGGCTGTTTTTTCCCTGTATTTGCCATCTTGCTACTCCCTATCCGTGTCATAACCATATGATGAATTGTGTCGATGACTGCCGCGATCACGCTGGTGCCCTGAGCGCCTGCTTCCACCACCGCCCTCTCCTCCACGGTCATAGCGATCGTGGCGGCCTTGAGAGCGGTCTCCACGATCACGCCGTGAAGATTGGGAGGCGACTGGCTCCTGGAATTGATCTGGACGATCTTCGAAGACTTCGCCTTCGGCGGGTTTGACAACATCGACACGCCAGCTACTAAGTTTGGCGGCAAGGCGGGCGTTTTGACCATCTTTGCCGATGGCGAGCGAGAGTTGCCGCTCGGGAACGGTGACGACTGCGGTATGGTCAGATTCGCGCAGCTCTACCTTGAGCGGTTTTACCGGGCTAAGCGAGTTGGCCACGAAGGAGGCAGGGTCAGCGCTCCACTGGATGATGTCTATTTTCTCGTCGTTGAGTTCTCGTACGATGTTATTGATACGCGAGCCGCGCACGCCGACACATGAACCGATGGGGTCCAGTCCTTCCTGGCGCGCGACGACGGCCACTTTAGAACGGCTACCGGGTTCACGCGCGATGGCTTTGATCTCGACAGTCCCTTCATAAATTTCGGGCACTTCGGATTCAAAGAGGCGGCGTACGAGGTCGCGATGGGTACGTGAGACCATGATCTGCAACATGCGGCCCTGGCTGCGACGCACATCGTAGACGTAGACGCGAATGCGCTGACCGTTACGATAGCGTTCAGTAGGTACTTCTTCGCTTATGGGCATGACGCCTTCGATTTTATCCGCTTTGTCCAGGTCGAAGTCAAGGAGCCAACCGCGGACAGGGTCCTTGCGCGTGAGCGTGCCGAGGCGAATTTCGCCCATCCAGTTTTTGATCTGGTCATAGAGGTGTTCGTGTTCTGCTTCGCGAATACGCTGCAAGATGACCTGTTTGGCTGTCTGCGTTGGGATGCGATTGAAAATGGATGATGAATCAACGTCGATAGACTGACCAAGAGCGGCTCTTGGGACGAGAAGCTGCGCCTCTGCCAACGAGATTTCCTCGTTGCGATCGCTAACCTGGGCAACGACGCGCTTCATGGCCCAGACGTGCACCTCGCCATTTTTGTCTACCTCGATGCGGATATTCTCTCCGCCACCAAAACTTTTACGGTAAGCCGCGAGTAGGGAGGTGGCAACCGTCTCCATTACCACTTCGCGGGGTAGTCCTTTTTCGGCAATTAATTGTGCAATTGCCGCCTGAAATTCGCTTCTCATAGCCATATTCCTCCCGCTGGCGCTAGGTAGACATTTTCATCATTTTTTCGAGTGCAAAGAAAAAAGTCCCTGGCAAGCAGAAAAGTGGACTGGATGCCCACTTTTCTCAAAAGGTTTCCTCAATTCTGTCCTAATTATATCACGTAGATGTCCATTTGCCTAGGGGCAATGGCTGACAGTTGAGGTATGGTGCAGTTTGCCTTCTCAAGCAGTATCATGGGATGTGATACCGGTTTTTCATAGTTCAGTCTTCGGACGTATCTCTTTCGGCACTTCGTTCTTATGAGTGGCTGACGCCTGTTCCTTTACATCCTTTTCGCTGGTTGGAAGATGGCTTGTTACAAGATGGACTAATGTAGCCAGATCATAAGGGGTATTCCGCACGCCCGCAAAGAAAGCATTGACTTCAGCGCCTAAAAACAGAATCATGGCAAAATAGTAAAAGAAGATCAGGAGAATAAGAAGATCCAGAGCTCCAGCGAAACTTCCCAGGAAGAACGTCACATACAATGGAAAGAGCGCAAGATATAATTCGAGGAGTACTGCTGCTACTACTGCCCCGGGCCAGCTGTGCCGGAAACTGATTTTTTGATTTGGAACGATCATATAGATGGCCTGAAACAAAATATACCCCGCGATTAACCCACCTACAATACCGCTGATACCCAAGAGGATCCCTTTGACAGGGACCTGGCTCAAGGGATCCTGTGGTAGAAAAGAGACGATAAAGGCAGGAACGGCCGAGGCAAATATTGCAAGCGGGATGAGTACGATGAACAGCAACAGCATGACGATGGCCACAACATTTTGAGCTATAATTCCCCGCGGGCGCACGTGATAAATGATATCAAGGCTCCCTTCAATGAATAGGAAGAGGCGTGAGCCATTAAAGATCGCCAAAACGAGGGCAAAAATGGCCAGGATCCCAGAATTTTTAGCGAGACGCTCAAGAGCAGACTTAATGATGCTTTCTGACGACGTTGCGACCGGAAAGATCTGTTCGATCTGGTTAATTACGTGGTTATATGCAACTGGATCAAGTTGACCCAGAAAGAACCCGAGGATGGCCAACAGAGCAATGACGAGGGGGAACATAGAAAGCATTAAATTATAGGCCAGCCCTGCTGCATTGTTCCACGACCAGTCATTATTGAATTTGATCCAGAACATCCCTAAGGTTTTAATGCCCTTTTTGATGGCTGGTATAACTGGTCTATGATTATTCTGCTTTGTGTGTGTGTGCTTCTCTTGTGATTTGGTTACCATAGCTATTCCTTAAAAGGAGGCTTTATGCTCAGTAAATATCCGTATTTGCCAGGCGGAGGAACAAGATCTCCTGCTTTTGTTTGTATTGCGTACCATATCACTCTTGACACGCAACTTTGATGGTTGGCGTGACACTTTCGTACACAGAGATCAAAAGGGAGGCCAGCCAGCTACGGTGCCCAATAGCTGGGCTCTGGGAGATGTGAACGGTGGGCGTTTGAGAGGAAGGTTCTCAGGCGATGATTGACACCATATCGAGCACCTTATCAGCTAACACGCTATTGCCCTCCAGTCCGATGTGCGGTAAGGCTTCATCTTTGCTGAGGCCTTTCGTGAACAAACGCCAGGCAATTTCCTGGTCTATCGTCACCCTGGCATCAGGCTCTCGCGCAGCCTCTGTTGAGAGTGCCCACGCTTGATCAGTTCGGACTGCTGACCAGGTACCACCCGCATCCCCTGTCACGA
>VBHS01000026.1 GCA_005881295.1 Chloroflexota bacterium | reverse complement strand
TGGCTCTCATTGCGCTTCTCTAATTTTTACTCCTGAACCAACGCTTCAAACTGCTTACGGTCCAGTTGCTCGTACTCCATCAGTGCATTAGCCAGTTTCTTCAGCTGCTCGTAATGCTCACTCAACAGCGCACGTGCCATCGCGTAACCTTCTTTGAGAATATTCTGTACTTCAGAGTCAATCATGGACGCCATCGTTGTGCTATTGTTGCCGCGTGCCCCGGACGCACTCATAGCGAATGCGTGTCGATGGGCAGTTGCATCACCACCATCAAGTGTAAGCTGGCCATCAGTTCCGACGACAAACGAACGCGATTGCGCCGGCAAGTCATTAACATCGCTCCGGCGCATGTTCAGGCTCATTGCGCCAGGCTCGTAGTCAGCGAAGACAACCCCGACCTGTTCGCTCATTCCCCAACGTGTGACCATGCGCCTGGCCAGGTCAGTCACCATCTGCAGGTCGTTCTCGGCGCCAGTAGTAACGCGCTCCGGCCCAAAAGTGAGTTCTTCAGATACGCGGCCGCCGAGCCCAACAGCGATGCGCGCCATTAACGTCTCGCGGCTATAGTTGTAGCGATCTTCCTCCGCGGTGAACTGGGTCACGCCCAGACTCTGGCCACGTGGCAGGATAGTAACACGGTTGACCGTATCAGCCTGCGGCAAATGATAAGCAACAAGCGCGTGCCCTCCCTCATGATAGGCAATGATACGACGATCAGCCTCACTCATCACGATCGGTCGCAAAGCGCCAAGCTGTACCCGCGCCAGGGCATCCTCAAAACAGTCGTGCGTAATATACTCCAGGTTTTGACGTGCCGCACAGAGAGCCGCTTCATTGACAAGATTAGCCAGGTCCGCCCCCGTCATGCCGGTGGTCAGGCGAGACAGGCGCTCCAGCGACACCTCCTCATGTAGTGGTGTAAATCGCGTATGAACCTTGAGAATAGCTTCACGCCCGACGCGATCAGGATGTGATACCGTTATATGGCGATCAAATCGTCCCGGACGCAAGAGCGCCTTGTCCAGGATATCGACACGGTTGGTCGCAGCGAGCACGACTACTGCCTTGTGCCCATCAAAACCATCCAGTTCCACCAGCAACTGATTGAGCGTTTGATCTCGCTCGTCGTTACCGGATACCCTCATCGTACGCTTGCGACCCACAGCATCAATTTCGTCGATAAAAACAACGCAGGGCGCGGATTGGCGCGCCTGGTTGAAAAGGTCGCGCACCCGGCTCGCACCCACCCCAACAAACATCTCGACAAATTCAGAAGCGCTCATGCTGAAGAAAGGCACTCCAGCCTCACCAGCTACCGCTTTTGCCAGCAGCGTTTTACCGGTTCCTGGCGGGCCAACGAGTAAAGCGCCACGTGGAATACGCGCACCCAGGCGGTTATATCGTTCCGGGCTGCGCAAAAACTGCACAATCTCTACCAGTTCTGACCGTACCTCATCTATACCGGCTACATCCTCAAATGTAACTTGCGGCTCCAAACTGGTATGATTTTTTGTCGAAGAAACACCGTTTGGTTTCACAGAATGAGTACTGGTAAATTTATCTGGTCCAATGCGCGGTTGCTTCGTTTCTGTCGTACGATCAAAGCGCCGTGCTCGGCTCTTCCCGAGTTGAGTCACACGGTCATCCATAGAACGATTTGAACGCATAGGATTTTTAGGCGCTAATATGAGCAATAAAATCAACCCGAGGAAAAGCAAAGGGATAAATCGCCAGAGCAGCCCCATCCATATGGGTGGCTGCGCCACAGGAAGGGTATTGACGATCACATTGCGACTTAAAAGCATTGGCATTAAGTTCGCGTCACCACTTCCAGGCAGATGAGTAAAGACAGCTCGTGTAGGATCAATAGGCGGAGATGTGGATGTGCTTGGCCAGGAAGAATAGCCCGAACCGACATAGCGGCTCCATGCAACAAAGTCGGCAGTCAATTTTCTGGCTGAAGCTGTTGCTGCTTGTGGTGCCATCATCGTTTGATGCTGTGATAAAGGAGTCATCAACAAGCCGCTGATATCATTTCCCTGCAGTGTTACAGCCTCCACGTTCCCGGACTTCACCTGCCCCAGAAATGTACTGTAGCTAATCACCGTGACCCCACTCGGGGAAGTATTTGTTGAAGGAGCATGTATTTGGCTGACCACACCAAAAATCAAGCCACTAATCATTACAAGTAGCACGCTGGTAAAGATCGCTTGTTTATGCGTTTTGAGGAACGTTAACACATTTCGCCCGTTGCTCCTCATATCTGTGTATCGCCGCCATCGCGCCATATATTTCGCCTGGCGACCACCTTTGCCGTCCATGTATGTACACCTCGCCTGTAAAGCTTGCACAGATCAAAACATCTTGACAAGCATAATGTAGACTCTTAACCAAATCATCCGAACATCCGTAGGTGCCGGTTGATCGCGCTCACCGCCGATAATGTACTTTCACAAACTAACCCGATCATCCAGTAGGTGCCGATTGATCGCGCACATCGCCGATTGATCGGCCCTGCGTGGATATTTCGGTATCCGGTTTATTTTGTGAAAGTTCATTATCGGCCCTCCGTGCATTTACGGCTCTCTCGATGAAAAAGTTAAAAAGCATCCTTGAGCAGAAGTAGTACTCTCCAGGGAAGTCGCCTCCCAGAGAGCCTGGTCCCCCACTTTATCATTTCTACCCTACAGAATTGAGTATCATCCTCCCGCTGTTTCCATAGATCGACAAATGAGAGGTTCATCCTCGATGATTTCACCTCGCTCTGTTCTACGGAGAGAGAATCCTTCTTCATATGCCTGCGATAATGCAGGAAAAAGGCCATAAAATGACGAATAATTTATGAATACAGGCGATAATAATATTGACGCCAGGAGATTAGTGTACTGCCTATCACCGCATAGCATAATACTTCGCTGTAATTTCGGTACTTTTTTCTCATGATCATGATTAAATCAATATGTATCTATGTGTTTCTTCACGTTTCAGCATACGTCTATTGACTACTAAAGACGCCTTTCGGTACAGCAACGGGTTAGATTCATAGCTGCTACAGCGTAGTAATACTCTGTTATTGAGAACGCTATGAACCTTTTTTTGTAGGACATCTATAATTCTAATACGTTATGATTGCCCCTATAGATACATGCATCTCTGCCACCCTGATGAGTGCCACAATCTGAACGAGCTATTAAAGCTGTATACTTAGTATTCGGGAAAGGATACAGTTTCCAAAACCAAAAAGAACTCGGTAGCAGTCAACTACCGAGTTCCTCGTTCATTCCGCAAAACATTCCTTCTCAACCATTTAAACCCCTCGCATACTCAATTGCACGCGCCCACGCTGCAGATCGACCTTCAGAACACGTACCTGCACTACCTGCCCCACAGCCACAACCGTGAGTGGATCTTTGACGAAACGGTCGGCCATCTCCGAGACATGCACCAGGCCGTCCTGTTTGACGCCAATATCAACAAAGGCCCCAAAGTCTACCACATTGCGCACCGTTCCCTGTAAAATCATCCCCGTTTGCAAATCTTCAATCTTCAGGACATCGTGGCGCAAAATAGGTGCGGGAAGCGCATCACGTGGATCCACCCCCGGCTTTTCCAGGTTCTCCAGGATATCGTTGAGCGTAGGGAGGCCAACACCTACCTTTTTCGCCATTTCTGCCCATGCAGCCTGTTCGCTAGTGCTACTTCCGCTCGCGTTCCGCGCATCACTATGACGGTTACTTCGTCCCAGGCTGCTCTGCAGTTTGACAAATTGACGGTACTGGGCGATACGCTCGGCAGGTTTTACCTTCTTCCCATCACCAGCCGGGAGCAACTCCAATAAAGCGCGAGCAGCCGCGTAGCTTTCCGGGTGAATAAAGGTATTGTCCAGCGGTTCGACCCCGTCAGCCACTTTGAGAAAGCCGGCTGCCTGTACAAAGGTTGCTGGACCTAACCCGGGAACCTTGTGCAGACCTTCTCGCGACTTGAATGACCCATGTTGCTCGCGATAGCTGACAATGGCATTCGCGACACGGCTGTTGATACCCGAGACATGTTTGAGCAAGGCCGCCGATGCCGAGTTGACCTCGACACCCGCGAAATTGACGCAGGACACCACGACGCGCTCCAGCATCTCGGCCAGTTCTTTCTGATCTACATCGTGCTGGTATAAGCCCACACCAACTGCCTTGGGATCAATCTTCACCAGCTCGGCCAGTGGATCCTGCAATCTGCGTGCGATCGAGATGGTGCCCCGCTGTGTAGCATCGAGCGTGGGAAATTCCTGCCGGGCGACCTCTGACGCGGAATAGACCGAAGCCCCCGCCTCGTTGACTATCACATAGCCAATGCGCCCGCTCTTTCCCCCCTCCCGCTCCAACTCGCGAATCAATCCCGCGATCAGCTGCTCAGTCTCGCGAGAGGCGGTACCATTCCCGATCGCAATCACCGTGATGTCATATCGCTTTATCAGATCGCGCAATATCTGTTGTGCCTTCTCCGCCTGGAAAAGGTACAGCGTATCCGACTCGATAAACTTGCCGGTTTCATCAATAACAGCCAGTTTACAGCCGGTACGAAAGCCGGGATCTATACCTAAGACTTTCCTGCCGCGCAGCGGGGGCTGCAAAAGTAAGTTTCGTAAGTTGGCGGCGAAAATAGCAATGGCATGTTCTTCAGCCTTCCGGGTCAACTCTGCCCGTACCTCCCGCTCCATGGCGGGAGCAAGCAGGCGTTTATACCCATCTTCCATGGCAGCAACAAGGTATTGCGCAAAGGGGGAACTAGCTTTGATGGGATAGCGCGCGGTGATATCCTGCCGTGCCTGCTCATAGGCCAGTGAGACGCTCACGCGCAGGACCTCTTCCCGCTCAGCGCGGTTTAACGCCAGCACGCGATGCGGCACCAGCTTCATAACATTCTCTTGAAACTCATAGTAAAGCTGGTACACCCCGTTGGGATCCTTCTCCGCGACCTTCTCAGGATCAGCTACCTTCGCACCGACCATCGCGTGCTTGAAGAAAGACGCCCGGACATTCCCGCGTACATCGGCATCCTCGGCAATAACTTCAGCCACAATGTCGCATGCCCCTGCGTAAGCTTCCAGGCTTGTATCAACGCCCTTTTCAGCATCCAAGTAAGGACTTGCATACTCCTCCAGCATCGCATCCACATCTCCCACAAGTTCTGGCTGTTGCAGGATAATTTCAGCCAGCGGAGCTAACCCTTTTTCCCTGGCGACGCTGGCGCGCGTCTTGCGCTTGGGCCGATAGGGAAGATACAAATCCTCCACTTCTTGCAGCGTTGTCGCGGCATCGATGGCAGTTGCTAATTCCGCCGTCAATTTGCCCTGTGCTTCAATCAATCTGCGCACATCGACCTTGCGTTCAAAGAGCGTTCGTAATGCTAATGCGCGGTCGGCAATAGCCTGAATCTGCACTTCGTCCAGGCTGCCGGTAACTTCCTTGCGATAACGAGAAATAAAGGGGATAGTATTTCCCTCGTCCAATAGCGCGATGGTACGTTCAATCTGACCACGAGCTAATCCCAGTTCTTTACTGAGTGCCTGTGCCAGCTCCGTTACCCGTAACTCCACCTCTTCCGGCGCAACAGGTACCGTTTCAGCTTGTTTGCTTTGTTCCTCAGGTGTCAAATATGTTGCCTACCTTCCCTGGCGACTTTAAAAATATTTCTTGTGCCAGGGAAAATAGTATCATAGCTCTGGCGTTCCGTACAACCTCTCGCGCAACGAACAAGCAGGATATTGTAATCTCAGTACATTCATGGGAAGAAAACAGAGCCCTCCATCGTTCTACTATCGAGAGGAACAATCTTGCACCATTATTTCAAAAAACAGTTGAGGATATTGCTTGCAATAACCCGTTTGTATGATACAATGACTGCAGACTGAACCGATCTTACGTCCCTGTTGATGGAAGAGAGAGCAAGTACTTGGAACGAAATGTGATGTTTGACGCTGACCGAGGTAAACCGGCTGAGGTAGAACGCGAAACCTTGCAGGATTCAGATCTCAGTAGTTTAGCGCAAAGCGATAGCCTACGCCTGTATCTTCGTGAGATTTCTCGTATTCCTCTCCTTACCGCTAGTCGCGAATCCCTCCTCGCGGAACGCGCGGAACAAGGTGATAAAGATGCTCGTAATCACCTCATCGAGGCGAACTTGCGACTGGTAGTAAGTATTGCAAAAAAATATGTAGGGCAGGGACTCTCCCTGGAAGACCTTATCGGTGAAGGCAACATTGGTCTGATTCGTGCAGTAACCAAGTTCGACTATAGAAAGGGTTTCCGCTTCTCCACCTACGCAACCTGGTGGATCAAGCAAGCCATTACTCGTGCGATCTTAGAAGGCACTCGCGTCGTCCGTCTCCCTGTCTATATTATGGAAGAGGTTATGCGTGTCAAGCGTATGACTCGCCAGCTCTACCAGGAACTGGGCCGCGAACCCACTCCTGAAATCATCGGGCAGCGCTTAGGCATGACAGCGGATCGCGTCAGCGAGTTGTTGATCTGGGCAGAAAAAGTATTTTCACTCGATGCTCCTCTTTCCGAGGAAGAAGAGAACACCCTGGGTGACGTCATCGAGGATGTCCGTGAACGCGGACCCATGGAAATCACCGATCAACAATTGCTCCGCGAAGAAATTCGTAAAGTGCTTGGGCAGTTGACCTTGCGTGAAAGACAGGTGATTGAACTCCGCTTTGGCCTCGTTGACGATCACGACCATACGTTAGAAGAGGTTGGTAAAAAGTTGAAAGTGACTCGCGAACGAGTCCGTCAAATTGAGGAACGTGCCATACGTAAGCTGCGCCACCCACAGGCTAGCCGCATCCTTAAAGAATACCTCGACTGAAACACGAGCCGGGACGTCCCTTGCCAGAGACGTCCCCTCCACTTCCTTTCCCACTGTGAGATAAATACTTCTCCCAACGTATACTAGGACATAATGGAGGTGACAAGGTCACGGATCATGAATGAACTGGCTGGCCAGAGCCTGGGCGGGTACAAGTTAGATGAAGAAATCGGTCGCGGCTCCATGGGCATGGTCTATCGCGGTAGACAAATCGCCCTCGGACGCGAGGTAGCCATTAAAGTGCTCTCGCAAGCGTTAGCAAAAGATGCCTCATATGTAGCGCGCTTTATCCGCGAAGCACAAATCATTGCGGGACTCAACCATCCCAACATCGTACAAATTTTTGATGCCGGACAACAAAACGGGCTACTTTATTTTGTCATGGAATACGTTCAGGGACCCACCATCGCCAGCCTCCTTCAACTCGACGGCACCATTCCCCAGTACCTGGCCGCCGAATATGGCGCGCAAATAGCCGATGCGCTCGACTCCGCCTACAGAGAGCGCAATGTTATTCACCGCGATATCAAACCAGAAAATTTGATGCTCGACCGCTGGGGCAAGATTAAAGTCATGGATTTTGGCCTGGCACGCGCCATGGGTCTTCAGAAGATCACCGTTGCCAGAACCCTTGTCGGCAGCATCTATTATGCTTCACCAGAACAGGTGTGGGGCTATACCCTTGACAACCGTAGCGACATTTACGCCCTCGGTGTTGTCCTCTATGAAATGGTCAGTGGACACCGCCCCTTCGCCGGTCGATCCCTGCCAGAACTTACCCAGGCAATCGTCAATAGCCCTGTCCGTCCACCCGGCTCCTACACCCCGGAACTCTCACCTGAGCTGGCACAAATTATCCTCGTAGCAATGGCTCGTGACCGCAACGAACGCTACGAGCAAGCCATGCTGCTCTCAAGAGATCTGCGGGCGCTCAATCTAAAACCGGAGACACAACTCAGCAAAACCGTAATCAAGCCACCTGTGAATGCAAACGGGCAACAAATAGCGCGAGGGAAAACCACCATAGAGCCGCCCAAACGGCCCAAATTGCCACCCCCGCGCTACTACGACCAGAAGTACACGCGGCCCACCATCAGCAAGCAAGCTGCCCATTCCCATACCCCACCGGAAACTCAACCGGTCACCCGGGTATCGCCTTCCATCAAGGAGCAGAAAATCGATACCGAAGCACCCACCGGCCCCCTTGAACCCTTGCCCCAAACCAATACAGAACAGCAGCAACGAGTGCAGAATCCGCGCAAGCACAAAACCGCCAACCAGCGGCCCCTCTGGCAAAAAATATTTAAATCACCCCGCTAAACCACATCCTCCACCCTTGCCCGAATGCCATCCCCGCGCTATACTATCCAATGTAGAGATACTTGGCTAACGGAACTGGAGATAAACAATAATAGTATGGACTCCTCGCAACTAAGTCTTGGTATTGCTTTCCTGGCAGGCATAGCGTCGTTTCTTTCACCCTGCGTATTACCACTGGTCCCCGTCTATATTGCGCAGCTGGTAGGCCACAGCGTCTATCAATCTTCCGCCGAGCAGGAAAACCAGCCGACACGACTAACCACATTCCTTCACGCATCGACCTTCGTGCTCGGCTTTACCATCGCTTTCGTCGCGCTTGGCGCCACAGCCAGTACCATCGGCAGCTTTCTACGCGCCAACCAGCTACTGTTGCGCCAGGTCGGGGGCGTCATCCTCATAATTATTGGATTGCACCTGACAGGAATACTCAAGATACCATTGTTCTACGTACAGAAACGCTTTGAATTTCATCCAGCTCGCCCCGGTTACCCCGCTTCACTACTCTTTGGCATTATTTTCGCCATCGGCTGGACGCCCTGTGTCGGACTGATACTTGGTCCTATCCTGGGACTGGCCGCCAACGCAGCAACACTTCGCCAGGGGGTGACGTTGTTACTGTTCTATTCACTCGGCCTCGGTATCCCATTCCTGCTGCTTGGACTGGGCATAGATCAATTGAGTAGAGTATTAAAATGGCTAAAACCGTACCTCGGCAAGATTGAAATTAGCACAGGTATCATCATGATCGTCGCGGGAGTGGTCATTTTCTTTAATATACTTCCCTATTTGAACCAATACTTTAACCTCGGCCTCAATATCCAATAACAGACCGTGAGCAACCTTACTCCCATTCTTCAAAATCGGCTCTAATATCGGCTCTGATTTCCATCTCAACTTCAGGATCAATTCCGATCTGCTTGCCCTTAGGTGCGCGAGCAAATTGCAATACTTTTTCGCGTAAATGATCCGGAGCTTTCTCGATAGTGCAGCGCTCGTGAATAAGTCTCGTAACACGCATATCAAAATGAAAGCGGCACTCACAATCCGGACAGGCCGTAAGGTGACTCTGCACAATAGCGACTTCCTCGGCGCTGAGCTCCCTCCCAAGATAGAGATGGAGACGAGCAACAGTCTCATAACAGTTCATTACAGGTATCCTCCAACATGTATCCTCCTACTGGCGGCTAGTTCGTGGTATATCTGTTGATTCTAACATAAAAAGTGGGGCTTTCATTCCCACGATGAGTGCGATATACTGCAATTATCACTTTCCTTCTTTTGGAAAGGGGATTTGCTAAAGAGGAGTATTGAATGCCGGAACAGCCTAACTCGGAACGTGAACAGATAACACAGCCAGAAACGAATGACCAGAATGTACCGCCTGAAGATTTTGAGGCAGGCGTCTTAAATCAGCTAGATAGTCTTTACCGTACAGCGCGGCGTATGACCAGCAATCAACAAGAGGCCGAAGACCTGGTACAGGAAACAATGCTCAAAGCATTTCGTTTTGCCAACACCTATCAGCGTGGTACCAATCTGCGCGCATGGCTCTTCCGCATACTCAACACCTCGGCAATCAATCGTTACCGCAAGCAAGCCTCTCACCCTACTCCAACATCGCTGCCTGAAGGCGAAGATTTCTATCTCTATAATCGCATCAAAGATTTAACCGGCCAGGAACTGAGCATAGGCGCTGAAGATGAGGTATTGTCTCAATACCTTGATGAAGACGTTTACAAAGCGCTCAACGATCTCCCTCCCAACTTCCGCATGGCAGTCATCCTGGCGGATATTGAAGGTCTATCCTACAAAGAGATCGCTGAAGCGTTACAGATCCCCATCGGCACAGTAATGAGCCGTATCTCACGCGCGCGCCGCCAGTTACAACAATCGCTCTGGCAATACGCAAAAGAGAGAGGGTATGTCAGGTCCGAGGTGAAGTAATTTGCGCACCTCTACGAACCTTGTCGGATTGGCTGGCGAGCCGTGTCTGCTCCCGCACGCGTAAGACTCACATTCACACAGCGTCGATCCATCATATTGACCGCGCGAGTCACTAAACCTTTCCTTTCCAGGCGAGCAACGGCCTTTGTCGCGGCTGCCGAACTCACATTGAGAACTGATGCAATT
Source organism: Chloroflexota bacterium (assembly GCA_005881295.1). GTDB lineage: Bacteria > Chloroflexota > Ktedonobacteria > Ktedonobacterales > Ktedonobacteraceae > UBA11361. The sequence continues at coordinate 2,018 of VBHS01000026.1, read as the reverse complement.
TCTCCCACTAACCAGCTATCTCGTTCAGCAAGACACGTCAGCACCTCTAATTGCCGCGGAGTGACACTAACGTTTTCTCGTCGCACTGTTGTCATATGTTTTCATCTCCTGCAAATGTATCCAGCCTGGCCATCCACAACAAATAGATGAACCAGAAACAAGCATTTACCTGGAAGACGACGGACAAGGACACAGTGGGTAGTTTTCTCCGCCCCAATTTCGCCGCTTGAAAAATCTCATTTTGCCAGTGTACCTGACAATTGATCGCCTGTCACATATTACGCCAGATTATCGTATCCCTTATGAAATCTGTGAGATCTATGAAACACGAAGGAGGCAAAGGCAAGCATGCAATACGTCCCATTCCATCTAGCACAAGAGTTGTGGAATGCCACGCCTGAACGCAACTGGTCGGCCCTGCGCGACCGTGTGCATGAGCGTCAAGAAAAAAAAGGAGATTTCGAAGGCGTACATCCCACCACCCTTCTCCAGGTCATAAATCAGCTGGCGCACATCGGCGCTGAATATCCAGACTCGCCAGAAGAGCTCTATCGAGTACTCGATGAAAAGGTTCACGAACTAACCGACTAACTCCCGGGTTTGGTCGGTACTCTGTCAGGAAAAAGAGCGAACGGTTCTCCCGCACCAAAACGCCAGGTTCGAGCCCCCTTCCGGGAATAGAACATCTTGTAAACAGGTTCTCTCTTATAAAACCCTGCCAGTTCATAGAACGCTGGCAAAAACAGAGAACACTCTCTTGAAAATGAACAGGTCTCGGCGACGCGATACAGCTTTGCCCGGTCGCAGTCGCCTATTTCCGACTTTGGAGGAGAACACATGGAACTGGGAGTCGCACTTCCTACTTCAGCCCGTTACGCCTCGAAGAAATACAAACCGCCGCGCGCCGGTAACGTCCACTCATCTTAAAGCCTAATGGAGAAAGTGATACAAGACGACAACACCAACAATGACAAGGAGAAGGACAGTAAGCTGAAGGAGAACAAACCCTCTCCTGGAAAGTCGTTTACTCTGAGAAGTAGTGGAGGTATCTCCCACAGACATCTTCAAGTCTCTTTTTCGTTCCTGTTCTTTGATTTTGAGTTCCGCTAGTGCCTCGTATTGTCGTGGATCGGGTTCTGGCCAATGCATCTTTTTTCTTCTTTTCTCTCTACGCCATATTTCTCATTGCCGGGATATCTAGATCTCTGGTCTGCTACTCCCGATATAGAGAATAGGTGTTTCTTCAAATCAGGTTGCCTGGCTGTTCTGCATAAAGGGCTGTGTATCCGCATGTTGTGCAAGTGAGAGCATACAGATACGATGTTTTTGACTGGCTACTGAAAAAGCCCACTGATATCCTCTGTTTGGCGGCCTGGAGAACGGTGCTTAATTGCACTGTGACTCGCTCTCCCCCACATTCGGGACAAGGTTTCGTGGGAGGCGGTTGTGTTTGGTCGTTCATCTGTCTTCCTCATTGCAAGAGATGATGTCAATAGCGACTAGAAACTCCACTAAATAAGACGACTGAACCACTTCTTTTTAGATAACCTGAGGCTTTCCGTTTTAATTGTTTGGCTTTTCGAAAAGGCGTTGATCCTCAACATACAGTTACTGCCTCACAAACTGTACCAGCCTCTCAAAGAGCACATCCACATTCATACTCCCGGCATTATATTCATCTCACTACATCCGTTAATGGGAAGCATCCCGCCCATTTGCTCCAGCCTCTCGTCCGGCTTCACTCTGGAGACCCCTCCGAATCAAATGTCCCAGTGGAAGTGGTAGGGCACCACCAGTAGATAGCCAGGACCCGACAAGGATGAGGATGAATCCTGCGACCATGGCCGCGTTGAGCGGTTCACCGAGGAGGGTGACACCGAGGAAGACGGAGACAACCGGATTGACGTAGGTAAAGACCGTGCCGCGGCTGGCCCCCACCTCGGACACGAGCGCGTAGAAGGTCAGGTAGGCCAGCGCCGTGCAGATCAGCCCGAGCACGAGCAGACTCACCATCACCT
>VBHS01000344.1 GCA_005881295.1 Chloroflexota bacterium | reverse complement strand
TCTGATCGTTGCGGCTGTGGTTGGGGATGGGGAAGCAGAGACTGGGCCGCTCGAAGGCTCCTGGAAGGGCATTGATTTTTTGAACCCGGTGCGTGATGGGGCCGTGTTGCCCATTTTGCATCTGAATGGGTACAAGATTGCGGGTCCCACCGTGCTGGGGCGTGAAGAGGATTACCGGATTCACCAACTGCTCTCGGGCCATGGCTACGATGTTCACTTCGTGACAGGCGATGATCCGATGCAGATGCACGAAGCCTTCGCCAGGACGTTAGATAGCTGCTATGCGAAAATACGCATGTATCAAGAAGATGCTCGCCAGCATGGAATTACCAAGCGACCAGAGTGGCCGGTCATTGTCCTGCGGACACCCAAAGGATGGACCGGACCCAAAGAGGTCGATGGTCGCATCGTCGAGGGGACCTCTCTCGCGCACCAGGTCCCGGTGGCCGATGTGAAGGCCAATGCAGCTCATCTGGACGTGCTTGAGGAGTGGATGCGTAGTTATCACCCAGAAGAAGTGTTCGACGAGCAGGGTCGGTTGATCCCGGAGCTCGCCGCACTGGCACCCACAGGTGATCGTCGCATGGGAGCAAATCCACATGTCAATGGCGGCAAGGTGCTGGTCGACCTGGATCTGCCTCCCATTACTGACTATGCGCTTGACGTGACCAAGCCAGCAACGGAGCGCCATGAGTCGACGCGCCAGCTCGGCAAGCTGCTGCGAGACACGTTTACGAGAAACGCCGAGCAGCAGAACTTCCGCTTCTTCTGTCCTGACGAGACCAATTCCAATCGTCTCGGAGATGTCTTTACGGTGGAGAATCGCGCTTCGATGGGACCGATCATCTCGATTGACGATCATGTTTCTCACGATGGGCGGGTGATGGAAGTACTCAGCGAACATCTCTGTGAGGGCTGGTTAGAGGGCTACCTGCTCACGGGACGGCATGGCTTGTTTGCGACCTACGAAGCCTTTGCGATGATCTCGGCTTCGATGACGGTCCAACACGCCAAGTGGTTACAAGAGGCGATCAAATTGCCCTGGCGCGATCAGATTGCCTCGCTCAACATTCTGTTGACTTCGACGTGCTGGCGCAACGACCATAACGGGTTTAGCCATCAAGGACCTGGACTGATCGATACCGTGCTGTCGAAGAAAGGCACAGTCGCACGCATCTACTTGCCACCGGATGCGAATAGTCTGCTCGCGGTCGCCGAACGGTGCTTGCAGAGTCGCAATTTTGTGAACCTGATCGTCATCGATAAGCAGCCCCAACTGCAATGGCTCAACATGCAGGAAGCAGTTGATCACTGTGCGCGCGGCTTATCCACCTGGAACTGGGCAAGTAATGACGAGAAAATGGAGCCAGACGTTGTGCTGGCCTGTGCAGGCGACATCGCGACACAGGAAACGGTGGCTGCGGCCTGGTGGCTGCGCCAACATATGCCAGAGCTGAAGGTGCGCGTGGTCAACGTCATGGACCTCATGACGCTCTACCCAGCAGAGATCCACCCGCATGGAGTGGATGAAGCCACCTTCATTGAAAACTTCACGGAAGATAAACCTGTCGTGTTTGCCTTCCACGGCTATCCGAGGGCGATTCACCAGCTCATGCATGGACGCCCGAATGCACACCGGTTCCACGTGCGTGGTTTTAATGAAGAGGGGACGACCACCACACCATTCGACATGGTCGTGCTCAATGAAATGAGCCGCTATCATCTCTGTATTGAGGCGATGCGACAGGCGACACGCGTGCGAGGTCTGACACCGCCATTTATCGCTGAGTGCCAGGACCTGCTCGTGAAACACAAAACGTATATCCGGGAGAATCTCGAAGACATGCCAGAGGTACGCGACTGGGTGTGGACGGACTAGGAGAGACAGGGGGCGAAGAGCTATGATCAAAGAACAGGTCGAGGTCTTCAGTCCCCATCTTGCTCGGCTACGTGCGCGTGCATTTACACAGGCAAAGCGCATTGTGCTGACAGATGGGACTGATGGGAGGGTGCTGGCTGCAACTCGTACGCTTGTGCAGGAATCGGCTATCCGGCCTATTCTGGTTGGGCGGGCGGCATCCATCCTACCGCACCTGGAACACATGGGGGTAAGCGGGAAGGTGGACGTCTACGACCCAGGCGAGGACCCGCGCCAACATGATTTAGTACACCTTTTGCGCTCTCGACTGGAGAAGCGCGGCAAAGCCATTCCCGAACAGTCCACGTTGGAGGCGATGGCAAGCGAACCAATATATAGTGGTATGCTCCTGGTACAGGCGGGTCTTGCTGATGGCCTGGTGGGCGGAGCGACCAGCCCGACCGCGACGGTGCTTCGTGCGGGCATGCAGGTCGTGGGTATTGATCCACGACACCCCGTGGTTTCCGGTGCCTTCGCTCTGCTGCTGGCCGAACAGCTTCCTGCTGGTCAGGATGCCATCGTTCTGGGTGACGTGGCGGTAGTTCCCAATCCGAGCGCCGAACAGCTGGCTTCAATCGCCATCAATACCGCCCAGGTGGCACAGGCAGTGCTTGGAGAAGAACCGATCGTCGCATTCCTTTCGTTCTCCACTTATGGTAGTGCGAAAGATGCGTCAGTGGCAAAGGTACGCGAGGCGCTCTGGCTCGTGCGCCAGCGAGCGCCGGCATTGTGTGTAGAGGGTGAGTTACAGGCCGATGCCGCGCTGATCCCTGAGGTTTCATTGCACAAAGCGCCTGGGAATACGGTTCAAGGACGGGCAAACGTGCTCATTTTTCCGAATCTTGATGCCGGGAATATCGCTTACAAAATGGTGGAGCGGATAGGGCGAGCTACAGCCCTGGGAGTCATTCTTTCGGGGCTGGCCAAACCGATCAATGATCTCTCACGTGGTTGTAGTGCGAGTGATATCGTGAATATGGTAGCAGTGACAGCGCTGCAAGCCGCACAGAAATAGACCCGCAAAGATGCTCTGCTTCCTCAAGGCAGGATACTGGCGGTTAACCCTTGCACCAGTTCCTCAGCAAATTGCTGTTCTGTTTTGTTGAAAGGATCAGAGCCAAGGAATTGCCGGTTGAACACCCACTGAAAACAGGGGCCCAGCAGCAGGATCGCAATGTTCAAAGCGGTGACCTGCTGCTGGATGCGCCCCAGTTGTTGCTCCTCCTCGATATAGGCCGCGACCAGTTCAAAGACGTTTTGTGGCCCCACGTGCAGCGGCCGGATCGTTGCGCGGAACTGGGCCAGCAATTCCGTGTCAGCCAGAAAGGAGGCAGCCATCGGGACAATCTGTTCATAGTAGTGAATGGTCGCCCGCGCGATGGCTGCCAGGTTCCCGCTCAATGATCCTGTGCCTGGCTGGTGCGTCTGAAACGTTTCGTGGAAGGCAGGCAGGTGTTTGGCCATCAGCGCGAAGAAGATCTCCTCTTTATGGTCGAAATGCCTGTAGAGCGCGCCTTCGGAGAGGCCAGTCTCGCGCGCGATCTCCTTGGTGGTCACGCGTCCCAGTCCCTTTATGAGGATCAGCTTTTCAGCGGCATCCAGGATCTTCTGTCGTGTTTCTCCCGCCATGTTTTTCTCTTTCTGTGTGTGAGTACTTACACACGAGTATAATTGGAGAAGAGAGTCTTGTCAAGAGGAAGGTGGGGGCGGTTCGCCACCAGCATCAACCTCGCTGGTGAAAAAAGTGATAGACTAGAGAAGTGCTACTTTTCTCTCCTCGACATTTTCTACATGTGAGAGTGCCAATATGATGATTCGTTCTGATCGTTCCGACGTTGTTCTTGAACAGGTACAGATTGCCAGTGAGATCACCATCACCCTCCGTGCCACGTCTCCAACGGCCTCTTGTCCCAGTTACGGGACCCTCTCCAAGGGGGGCAAAGCCCGTCAAAGGAAAGTCCAGGGCATAGGAGGTCTGGGAGCGAAGCCCAGAGGGAATTCGTATTGCGAACGAAAACGTAAGCCTGCAAGCCGATTTCCTCCGCGTACTACCAGACTATACCCTTGCGGATAATGTCGGCTCGGCTTACAGCGTGCATAGGTACATTGTGGATGCACACCTCGGCGGACCAGAGGGGCTCGCCAAGGCGCGGCACATGCTCACGCAGCGAGGACTGCGCTTGATCCTGGATTTTGTACCCAATCATGTGGCACCGGATCACCCCTGGGCCTTCGAGCGTCCCGAATACTTTGTGCAAGGGACACACGAGGATCTGGCGCAAGCCTCCAACGCTTTTTTTGAGGTGAGCGGAACAGTGATTGCCCATGGACGCGACCCGTACTTCCCGCCGTGGCCAGATGTCGCACAGCTCAACGCCTTCAGTCCAGGCCTGCGTCGGGCAGTCGGTGAGACATTGAATTTAGTCGTCGAGCAATGCGACGGGATACGCTGCGATATGGCGATGCTGCTGCTCAACCATATCTTTGAGCACACGTGGAATGGGCGCGTAGGTGAGCACCCGCCAGAAGAGTACTGGCGCGAGGTGATCTCCGCCGTGCGGCTCCAGCACCCCAACGCGCTTTTTCTGGCGGAAGTCTATTGGGACCTGGAATGGGAGCTGCTGCAGCTCGGTTTCGACTATTGCTACGACAAGCGGCTCTACGAACGGTTGGAACACGACAGCGCGGAAAGCATTCGACTACATCTTACCGCTGGTCTCGATTACCAGGACAAGCTGGT
>VBHS01000343.1 GCA_005881295.1 Chloroflexota bacterium | reverse complement strand
CGGCTGTAGATACCACTGTCCGTGGACCCTCGAAACGGACGCCGGTGCGTCCCATGAAGTCACTGGCATGGTCAGGCGTTGCCAGATCCACTTTGAATGTCACTGGCGCGGTCGTTTTGTAGGGTTTTGGCCAGTTGCGCAAACTCAGCGATTGGGCCACGCGCATCTCGATCAATGAACAGGCATCTTTGGGGGCCATATTGCGCGATGAGAAGCGGCCAAGACCCGTTTTCACCGGCGCTGTTGTCACCTCGTCCCCCAGCAGCGCGGTCACCTCGCGGCAGGTTGCTTCGTCACCAGAGACAAATACCGCGGGGACATCCCAACATCCGGCGATGGCCGCCAGGATACCGCTCTCACCGACCAGCGTATCATTGATCCACGCGTTGTACCAGGCTTCCGAGGAAACAGTGTGGCAGAGTACGCCATCGGGCGTACCCGCCATGGCGTGTGCTCCCACGAATAAGATGGCATCACATCCCTGCTCGAAAGGTGTGATGTAGCGTGCCCAGGGATAGCCGAAAATATATTGCGCGCCAGCTTCCAGGCGCTCAGGAATAAAACTTTTAAAACTATAGGCGCCGCCCGCACCATGACAATCCACCACTTCGATCCTGCTTGCTCCGGCGGCGCGGGCACCGCGAACCGCTGCATTCATCTCATCCGTATAGAGCTTGCGGCACTCTTCGTAGAGCGCCTTTCCGCCGGTTACCTGGTCCCAGTGTTCTATACAAGAAATCCCTTCCATATCGCAGAAAATAACAACGTACATGCCTACCCCCTGAAATTACACGTCTTTTTATCTTTTCCTTCTCTATCTTTATAACGGGCAGGTTATCATGAAGATTACATCCAGTTGACAAAAAAGGTGGGTGTTATCTTAAATTTGTAGGAATGGCTGTTGGATGATCTACATGAGTGGCGGAACATCAGCGTTTCCGCTGCAGACGTTGAACTTGCCTTTTCTCCAGGCGCTCTAGCTTCTGTTGCCGTTTCGGCGACAATTCATATTCGCGGTACAGGCGCTTGCCCACTTTCCAACCAATGTAGCCGCCGAGCACCGTACCGATGACCGTAAAAAGAGCGGTGGCGATGCGTATGTTGGTTGCGGGATCGACATGAACCAGGAAAACGATTAAATTAGCGGTCACCCGTCCAAAGCCAATTATGCCAAGCAGCAGGCTGATCAAGACCCCAACCACGATACCCATGCAGCAGCCAAGTGGCCCTCCATTGGTCTCATACTGCGCCATCGTCGGCAAGACTATTTCAGGTTCAGTTGCTGCTGCCTCAGCCTCAGCTGCATCAGAGGGTGGCGCTTCTTCGGTGAGTGGAGGGAGCTCATTCACTTCGTCCACGTATTCTTCTGCTTGCGCTTCGTTCTCATCCTCCGGGTTCGGACGCGGCATGTAAGGTGGTACTGGCATGACATTCTCGTGAATCTACTGTGTTTGTGTAGCCCGCAAGGCGCATGACTCGAAAAAGCCCCTGCGGGGCACACACACTCTAACTTAAAACGTGCCGAACTGACGGTCTCCGGCGTCACCCAGACCAGGCACGATATAGCCGACATCGTTCAAGGACTCATCGAGCGCTGCAACGAAGATGTCGATGTCAGGATGCGTCTGGGAGAGTTTGAGCAGACCATAGGGCGCCGCGATAATACAAACATAGGAGAGGCGAGGAATACCGCGCAGTTTGAGTATATTGATGGCATCAATGGCCGATCCCCCCGTCGCCAGCATCGGGTCGATGGCGTAGGCCACCTGTAGATCAACCTTATGCGGCAACTGATTATAGTACTCCATGGCCTGCAGGGTACGCTCGTCGCGTCGCAGGCCTAGATGCCAGACCTGGATATCTGGTATGACTTCGCGGAATGCCTCTGCGAGGCCAAGACCTGCCCGGAGTATGGGCGTGACCCCGATGCCACCGGCCAGCCGTTGTCCCACCATCGGGGCCATCGGTGTTTCAATTGGAGCCGGCTCCAGGGCTAGAGACTGCGTTGCCTCGTAAGCCAGCAGGGCGCCGATCTCCTTCACTAGCCGGTAAAACTCCGGTGGTTGTGTGTTCTTATCGCGCAGCGCTGTCATTTTATGAGCCATGACCGGATGCGAGGAAATATGCACGCGTGGAAGGTTTAACACTTCCTCTCGCTTCGGTTGAGAAATACCTGCCATTGGAAGGTTTGGACGCCCCCCGCCCTGTGTACTTGTTTCTACCATCTTCATCTAACTCCTTTGTAAAACGAATCATCCTAGAACATTGTACCAGAGGTGACTATACTAGTCGAATCTCAATGGTTGTTCCTCAGGTAAAAGACATTCGAGTGGGTGTACTTAATACCCAGGGGCCGTAATTGGAGGAGTGAACGATCAAAAGGGGCGAAATGATCAGCAGGAGTTAGCAGGCAAATCACAACAAGAGATGGCAATTGAAGGTCCAGGATCTTTTAATCGCAAACGTTCATTGACAGGCGAGAGGCGCCTTATTGATCAATGTAATGACCGGCCTGCTCCAGAACCTGCAGGGCCCGTTCAACATTCTTCTCTTTGATCAGTAAGTAATCGGTCGCGTACGTAGCAATCGCCAGGACGCTGATATCCGCCTCGGCCAGTGGAATAGCCAGCGAGGCATGGACGCCTGCTGCGGAAAAATCGAAGGCTCCCTGCACCTGCAAACAGCGCCATCCTCTCTCCGCCTCTATGTCATCTGGAACATTGTCCTCCTGGCAGGCGATAGATAGTTCCTCATTTGTACGTGTCAGCGAGACAAAGTCGCCCATCAGAGCCCAATAGGGAATGTGTTTATCGGGATGGAACTGACAAACAGCATATGTATGTGGCAATAGTGATAGACTTAATTTTTTCATTGGTTCTGTTTGCTCCTTTTCGCTGGTGTTACTTGGCAAAGTATATGCACTTTAACCCCCAGGTACTACATACAAAATAGGAAAAAATGATCATAGTATTTTGTGCACTGTGCACAACACTTATGTTACACCTGGGTAATCACAGACAAGAAGCGAAACTTTCTTGATAACTTTTTGAGGAAAGCAATAACTTTCTTGACAACTTTTTGAGGAAAGCAACCACGTGAGTATGCAAATTATACAAATATTATGCAGGGGCGTTTGATCCACCAGGGACGCGTAATTGATACACAAACCCGCGCCCGCCGAGGAACATACCGCCATCAACGTTGACACACTGCCCACCTGCATATATGCAGGGACTATCTATCTTTCCGGGTGGGCAGCGCAGCATGGAACTGATGGGAGTATGGCCGTGTATCAGTTGTTGCCCGCCAAAGATGCTCAGAAAGCGGCGGGCGAACTCTTCGCCATTAGTCGCGTGCGTGAACGCTCCACGCCGGGCAAAATCTTCCAACATTTCTTCCCAGGCTAATGCATCGCTCCGGCTTAACAGCTTGTTGAAGGCAACATTCACCTCATCAACGGTACGTCCACATTTGATATAGAAGGGAGCGTCCGCGTGCATGAAGAGGTAATCATCCACCAGCGCCATTGCAGGCAGATGAGCCATCCAATCGAGGTGTCGCGATGTCAAACTGGCGATATCCTTGCGGTTTCCGCCATTCTGTTTCCAGCGGGTCAGAAAATTGCTCCCCAGCCCCGTTGAGCGCCTGCCGAAACGATAGGCTGCGAGCAACATCATCTCATGGTTGCCAAGCAACGACGACACAGAGCCACCAGCGGCAGTTGCTTCTGCCTGCAAGCGCATCACCAGATCCAGCACAGCAATGCCGTCAGGTCCACGATCAACAAAATCGCCTATAAACCAGAGCGTAGCTGTTCCCGCCTTCCAGGAGTGTTCAGCGTCGATCAATTGCGCATCCTGCAGCAGCTTGACAAGCTTTTTCAGATGACCATGGACATCGCCAATAATATAGATCGGTTGGGAGGATGGGATCTGCATCGGTACTCTCTTTTTCTCCTGGTAT
>VBHS01000342.1 GCA_005881295.1 Chloroflexota bacterium | reverse complement strand
GGTGGGGCCGGGTACGTCTCATAGAAATCCCGGTCTACCATTGGCAATGCTGCCTCCCGTGGGTAGGGGTCAGAGGGAGAGCGAAATTCGGAGCGATCGGTGGGAAGACCTGAGTCTTCTGGTGGCTGGTTGGGACGGGTATAGCTTGAACGAGTATCGCTATCGCTCCTGCGCAACGGTTGATTACTGGTACGCTGCGGCGGAAATTTAGACACTTGTCTTTGCCCTGGTTTCGCCATGCCGCCGTAGACAGTTTGTTGAGGATACGCCCTGGAAGGTGGCAGTTCCGGGTTAATGGGTGAACCCGGCTGGCCCAGTCGTGCAGTTTGTTCAGGCAAGGGAGGACGCCGTGCGTAAGGTTGTCCTGGTCGCTGTGCTTGCGTGCCAATATCCTGCTGTGTTGAGCGTTGGTCCTGTGTCTGTTGACGTTGTGCGGCCGTTCTATTAATAATATCATTCAGGCTTTCCATTGCTGCCTGCCTTCCGTTTCCCAGCGCCTCAAAATCGCGCTGATATAGCTCCAATTTCGCTTATTGTGCTGCACGGCCTCTCGGAATGCCGCCTCGATCCACTCTTGTGGATACTGGTCGGCAGCATCTTTGAGTTGGTCAGCGATGAGCGGAGAGAGTAAGCCTATATTTTGTTCATATAATACAAAAATATTAGGACGTTCGACTTGAACCTGGACATTACGGGCTATTTCAGTGCTATTGTTCTGTTTCCGCGCGCCGGCGGGTACCGCGATTTCGCTTTCCTGTTCGATTTGCTCTCCCTCGACATTGAGAAGACGCGCGGGAACGATTTGACCTCCCTGTAGCTCGTTCACTACTTTACGGCTACGGGGTGTGTTAAAGAAATACCAATCAATAATCTCTGCTTGCTCGTCTCCTTCACTCACTAGTCGTAAGTGTATCCTCAAAAGGGTTCCGCGCGCAAGTGCCAATTCTAGACCCTGGTGCAAACGCTCCTCAGGTGGTCGGGGGTCACCCCTGCGTTTGAGGCTGCGCAACAAGACGTGGTCTGCCCGCAGATCATTGCCGCTCACGCAGCGCGGGTTGCCCTTTTTTTGTGCCAGGAGCCAGAAAAGGTGGAGTGTCACTTTCAGTTCAGCGCTATCCTCGATTTCCGGCAAAAGTACCGTGAAAAATACTTCCGGTACAGGCACAAATGGATTTTTCCCTGATGGGAATCCAGCAAAACCTGTCATGATAATAAGTCCAATTGTGTATTTTATATGTATTATGCGTTACTCCGACGGGGGAGTGAGTTCCAGGTCATGGAAGCGGGTCTGGCTGGCTTGAAAATAGAGACTGATTGTGCCAACTGGCCCGTTGCGATGTTTTGCGACTATGATGTCCGCGATGTTTTTGCGTTCGGTTTCCGGGTTATAGACGTCGTCACGATAGATGAACATGACGATATCCGAATCTTGCTCGATGGAGCCGCTTTCGCGAAGATCTGACAATTGTGGCACCTTAGACTGGCGGCTCTCCACGGCGCGAGAGAGCTGGGCCAGCGCCAGAACGGGCACATTTAGTTCGCGCGCCAGGCTCTTCAGGTTGCGGCTAATCTCGGAGATCTCCTGCACGCGGTTCTCGTTGCGCTTGCCGCTTCCTGACATCGACTGCATTAATTGCAGATAGTCAACTATAATCAAATCAATGTTGCGCTCGGCATGCAAGCGTCGAGCCTTGCTGCGCATCTCTACTGTCGAGATACCAGCTGTATCATCAATCCAGATATTGGCCTCTGAGAGTGTACCCATGGCATAGACGATGCGCTCCCACTCGTCATCTTCGATCCAGCCAGTGCGCAAACGCTGCTGATCGATCGCTGCATCCATGGAGAGGAGACGCTGCACCAGTTGTTCTTTGCTCATTTCAAGGCTAAAGATGGCGACAGAGCGCTGGTGTTTGATGGCGGTGTTGTGCGCCATAGTCAAAGCCAGGCTAGTTTTCCCGATGGCAGGTCTGGCAGCTAAAATAATCAAATCGGACTTTTGCAGGCCGCCCGTCAGGTGATCCAGGTCGGTGAAGCCAGTGGGCACGCCGACGATGGTGCCGCGCCTTTCATGGAGCTGATCCAGTTTATTCATATATGCGGAGAGGATGTCGCGCAGCAGAGCGAAGTCACTGCGCGCGTGGCGCTGGCTGATATTGAAAATAAGCTGCTCGGCTTTATCAAGGGCGACATCCGCGTCTTCCTCCTGGTAGGCGACGGCCGCGATCTGTCCGGCGGCTTCGATGAGGCGGCGCAGAATGGCATTGCGCTCGACGATGCGCCCGTAATACTCAACGTTGCCGCTGGTTGGCACCAGATTAATGAGGGAGGTGATGTAGCTGGCTCCGCCGACATCTTCCAGCTTGTTCCGTCGCTCTAGTTCATCACAGATCGTGATGAAATCAGCGGGTTGGCGCTGCTCATAGAGCTGGATGATGACCTCGTAGATGGTGCGATGTGCATCGCGATAGAAATCGTCAGGGAACAGAAATTCTGCCACCTGGACAATTGCCTCCGGATCGATAATGATGCTGCCGAGCACTCCGCACTCTGCTTCAATGTTCTGAGGTAATAGTTTCTCCACGTGTCTCCCCTGCCGTTTTGATGGTAATCCCTCTGCTAGTTATATTAGCACATTGGTTCGACTTTTAACACGTCGCAAAGCGACATCTCGTCTGAAATTGTGCGCCTCAAAAGTGTACCGAATCTTTCTGTCGAAATCAATTGATGGGTATATTGGAGTAATGTGGATATGTGGATATCTCTGGTGTGTGTGCGTGCTTGAATTTTGTAGCAGGATGACATAACATAGGGTTTTCCCCCACTTGTCCACAATTTTGATAGGGTTATCCCTACTTTTCCACGAATTTATCCACACACATATCCACAGAGAAAAGTCATAAGCAAAGCAGAGATTATCCATAGGGGGAAGAGGACTTGACCCAACTAGATGAGAGGATTATTATAGCACAGAGAAAATTCACACTTGGGTTCAAGCTGGCCACCCACCGGATTACCAAAAGATAGCAATCATTGATTGGCTGGGGGCCTTGTATTACATAAAGAAGGAGTACTTTTCGAACCCCATGCCAAAAACAACAAAACGCGCAAGCACCAAGCGCGCAGCAAGAATAGCCAAAGCTCATGCCACTGAGCTGCCAAAATTAGAGGTCAAAGAACCTGCTAAAAGGGCTCCTGGTTATAAGCCCCCCAAACGAGGACTGGCCCGCTATCCCTGGGGTATCTTTTTGAGCGTCCTTATTATCGCACTAGGAATTTATACGCTCTACTTCTATCACGTCGGTCCCTTCGCACCGCCTTCCGTTAAGCCGAAAACCACGCCAGTGGTCAAAGTTTCGCCAACGCCGCTGGTGCCAACGTCGACTCCATCAACGACCCCTTCACCCTGTTTATCGATTGTAGGAAAGCTGACTGATAGTTCTCCCGGTCCGAGTGGCGCGGACTTCAATAAGATTACGCATACGTACGGCCAGGCTCCCGCGATGACGATAGATACCAAGAAGATCTATTGCGCTGGAATCAATACTAATCGTGGTTTGGTCGTGGTGGAACTCGATCCGCAGCTGGCACCAAAAACTGTCAATAACTTTGTGTTCCTGGCGCAGCACCATTTTTATGACGGGCTCAAATTCCATCGCGTCGTACCCAAGTTCATTATTCAGACAGGTGACCCTCAAGGAACAGGTCAGGGTGGTCCTGGCTACAAATTCAATGATGAGCCTGTACTGGCAAATTACACCGCCGGTTGTATTGCTATGGCCAACGCAGGCCCCAATACCAATGGCAGCCAGTTCTTCATCTGCACAGCCGACGACACAAAGGCCTTGCAAAAATCGTATAATCTCTTTGGGCATGTCGTGAAAGGTATGGATGTCGTGCTCAAGATTCAAGGACCTGGCGATACCTCGAGCTCAAAGAATATTAAACCAGATGTTATCGACCATGTGATTGTGGTTGCGGCGTCGTAGGTTGGAGACGAAAGGATAATTTGATTATGGCACAGAAGAGTTATAGCGGGCCACCTCCAATGGTGATTGACCCTGCTAAAAAGTATGTGGCAACGTTCCACACGGATGTAGGAGATTTCCAGGTGGAACTATTTGCAGCGCAGGCCCCTCAGACTGTGAATAATTTCGTGTTTTTAGCGCGCGAGGGTTTTTACAATAATACAACATTTCACCGCGTCATTCGCGATTTCATGGCTCAGGGCGGCGATCCCACCGGTACAGGTACAGGTGGCCCGGGGTATAAGTTTGCTGACGAGCGCGGGGCGCTCTCTCTGAAACATGATCGCGCTGGTATCCTGTCGATGGCAAATGCTGGCGCCAACACCAATGGCAGCCAGTTCTTCATCACTTTTGGGCCAACGCCGCACCTCAATGGTAAACATGGGGTTTTTGGGGTGGTGACTTCAGGAATGGATGTCGTGCAGTCGATTCGTGAGCGCGATCCAGGCCGAGCACGTGAGCCCGGCACGGGGATTCGTTCGATAGAGATCACAGAACAATAGGGGCAATATAAAGAGGAGCATGGGCCGCGGTCCATGCTCCTCTTTATATTGTGTACGCGCCGCTATTGATAGCCTATGTAATAGGGGTGTTTTCTAGTTGCCAGCCACGCTCCCAGGAGACTGGCCAATCCACCGATGATGCCCCATACCAGGAGGAAGATCAGCGAGACTAATAAGCCACCCACCACTCCACCACTGCCTGCTGTCGTAGTTGTACTGGCGTTATATGTGGAAGCATTCGCTAGCGTAATGGCGAGGCTTTGCGCTATACAGAATATTCCCGCAATAGCTCCGATGAGCAGCGCATTACGAACACGTTGTCGTGGAAGGTTGGGAGTAGAGACGTGAGAGGCCCGCATACAATCGCTCCCTTCAGTGACTTACTTTTATCTGAGTATAAACATTCGAATAGGTGTTGATGAGTTCCCAATTGCTGAGTGGCCAATAGACTATAACTGCCTTGCCTACAAGATCAGCTTTCGGTACAAACCCCCAGTCACGCGAGTCATCGCTGAGCGGGCGATTATCCCCTAAGACGAAATATTCATCCATTGGAACTTTAATAGTTTTTCCGGAAGGGTTGTAGGCCTCGCTGATGTAGGGCTCATGCAGCACAACGCCGTCAACTTGAACCGTTTTATTATCCAGGGTTACGGTGTCTCCCGGCAAGCCAATGACCCGTTTGATAAAATCTTCAGAGGTATCGAGTGGATAATGAAAGACGATCACATCTCCACGTTCTGGGGCATGGAAGAGGTAGGCGATTTTATTTACCAACACATAATCATCGGTCTGGAGCCCTGGTAGCATACTGGGGCCGGAAACGCGATAGCTCTGAATTGCAAAGCGAATCACTAAAAAGATGATTAACGTCAATGCGATTGTTTCAACGATTTCTCTTGCTAGATGTGAACGTTGTTTCAAGTCAAACCTCGTCTATGTTCATTATTGGGGTGTATAGCAACATACACTGAAGGTACTACGTTTTACCAAATTGAAAGTTGCTGATGTGTATAGGTTGGAAAACGACATAGCCATCAAAGATGTAACGACGGAAGTGCCGGTGTTCGAAAGCCATGATCCGCGGGAAATGGAAAGCCGGCGAAGAACGGAGCGGAAAGATATAGAAAGCATGCGGGTCTTTTGTGATGATACTCCAGTAAGGCAGATAACGGTTGTAACCCTGCTCGATGTGATTGGTTACAACCGCGCAGATAATGCGCTCGTTGCTCTGGAAAGAAATACGATCGCAGGTCCAGTACTCTGAGTATATATGAGTTGCATGCAAACGCAGGAGGCCGGAAATCAACGCTTCCTGCTGCCGATTGACTGCCTGTATCGATGGGACGGTCTTCTCTGTATTGACAAAACCCATGAGCAAAATCACAGCAATATAGAGCAAGATCGTCCCATTCAGAGCCGCCAGAAGTTTGGCTTTCCATGACGATGTTGCGTTAAGGGTGCTGACATGTTCCCACAGCGGAGCAATGATGGCCGGAGTGGTAACAAGCAAGCAGAATAGATAGCGCGAGCTCGTCCAGGGGTCCAGAGCTGAAACAGGACTATAGGTGAAGAGTAAAATCGTCAAGCAAGCGCTTGCCAGGAGCATCAGGCGCGCGAAGTAGCGAGTAGAGGTCTGCCGTTTAACGGCGGCTGCACTGTCTTGAGCCTTATGTAGCAGCCTCCAGATGGCTCGAATATTTTGGAAGGCCGCAATGATCAAAAGCAAAAGGTAACCGGCAGTCCAGCTACCCTGGAAAAGCGTGCAATCCAGACTGGTACGACTGAACAAGCCAAAGAGCGGTAAATGGCGGTCAAGGCAGATAGGATTGGCGCCTGTTGCGGTGGGAATACTGACCAGCAGAGTTCCTACAGCTTTTTGTACAAAAGGGATGTAATTGACGGCATTTCCTGCTACATCGGAATGATAGATACGTAAAAAATAGGATAATGAATTTTGATAAGATGATGCAGTGAAATTATAGATAAGCAAGGGGAGCACGCCTAGAAGAAAACACACGATAACGCATAGCGGCGCCCAGGTGCGCCATTCACGCCAACAGAAAGCAACCAGCAGGAGGCCCGAGGTCAAGGCAAATGGTATTACAAGCAGGTCCGTCCAGATGCTGAATCCCACTAAGAACCCCCAGAACCCATAGACTACGAGGCGTCTCCAACGCTCGCGGGTGGAAATGTCGCGATTGTACGAAAGAGCCAGCCAGGTGGCAATAAGCAATTCAAGCGCGCCAAAAAGTAATGTTTCAGGATAACCACCAATAGCTTTCAACTGTATCGACAGAATCTCTTGCGAGCCGAAACTGAGCAGGCAGAGAGTAACAAGTGCCAGGTTTCTGGTGAATAACAAGGCTGTGAGTAGATAGATACTGACGAGAAAAAGGGCGATGATGATAATCAGGCCAAGTCGAAGCACGAACAATGAGGGACCAAAGAGATGGAAGAGTATGGCAGCAAGGTAGGCCTCGAATGATCCCATATAGCCCTGACCGTAGAAGAAAATAGGGTATTCACCACGATAGGCAATATGGCGAGCCATCAAACCTAACGTGCCTTCATCACTATCTGTTGCGGGCCAACCCTGAACTATAAGGATGATGCGCAGTACTATCGCGAAGAGTATGATAAAAAAAGCGCATAAACCATGTCTATTAATGTTGAGATGTTTTAAGAACATGCCAATCTACTGTTAATACAGAAAGGACAGTTATTGCCAGTGCTAAGATAGCATACTAGCATACTTTCTGTATATAGACAAGCAAATTGTGCAGAAGAGGTTACCAGGGACGAATGATAAGATGTCCCTGGGCAACCGCGTGTACAATGTCCGCGCGGCTCACGATGCCAACGAGCTTACCATCTTGCACGACCGGAACTCGTTTGATCTTGCGCTCGGTGAGGAGCAAGGCAATTTCGCTGACGGGAGTCTCTTCATTGACCGAGGTGACCTCAGTGCTCATAATGTCGGAGACGCGGAGTCCTTCCTTGTCGACCTTGCTGATAATATCGGCTTCTGTGACAATCCCGATAATATCGCTGCCTTCATCGACAACCGGTAGACCGCTGATGCGATGCTGGTCAAGCAGCTGAGCAGCTTCTTGAGCGCTGGCATCTGACCTGATAGTGTAAACTTTGCGGGTCATGATATCTTGTGCGATCATCCTGGCACATTCCTTTGCGTGCTGAGAAAGTATAGCAGAGAAACTTCGTCGTTGTTATTCATGATACCATATCCACCGCATTTTTGATATTCAATCTGGTCTTACCTGCCGCTGATACTACGCTACACCGGTGACATTGCGAAACGGTTGGGGTTTGACCTGGTTGAAGTGGGAGCATATGCGTCGTCCATATCGCTTGCACGCAGTGTTCGTCGTAGATTTGACAGTGCTGCCTGTATACGCTTTTTGAGGGTATTTTCCGAGATCCTTAATGTCTGGGTCATCTCAGGAAGGGTCATGCCACTGTAATAGTGCAGAACGATGACCGTTCTCTGTTTGACAGGCAGGTTCTTGATAGCCTGGGCGAGGTCCCAGTCTCGTTCCATTCGTCCCTTGTGGTCGTCTGCCACCTGAGCGAGAATGTTTGTTTCTTGATCGGCAAGTGATTGACGAATAAATGCTGTGGAGCGTGCCAGGCGGCGCTTGAAACTGATACATTGGTTGACGACGATGCGCGTGAGCCAGGAGCGTAGAGCCCCTGCATCGCGCAGAGCGGGAAGGTGCTGCCAGACCTGGATCAGAGCATCTTGCACCACATCTTCAGCTATGTCACGGTCTCCCACGATCATGTTTGCCGTTCGCAACATCAAAGAACTATACTGATTGACAATATCGTTAAAAGCTTCTTGCTCACCTTGCAATGCACGTGCTACAAGAGCCTGCTGCTCGCTCTTGCCTGGATTCTCGTTTGCGAAGCCTACGTTCTCTGTATCTTGCAGTTCCGGCAGGCCTATATCTTCTGCGCCGTTAGAACTATTGGTTAGGGGCTCTATGGCCATAAGTGCTACCATTTTTTCGCGGTCCTTCTGATAAACATTATGCAAACTATGTACATAGTTATAACACGTAGTAAACAAGATTACAAGGTGAGCAGGCTCATGATTTTTGGTATGAATAATGTTTGTTCAAGGTCGAGGGGCGTGAGGCGTTTCTTTTTTCGCATTGTTCAGGAGGTGGCGATGAGGTGAAAATAAAAAAACGGAGGGGTATGTATATCCTCTCCATGGCTGGGGTGCAGGGATTCGAACCCCAATCGGCCGATCCAGAGTCGGCAGTCCTACCGTTGAACGACACCCCAATAGAACAGGCTGCGTACTTGCAGCC
>VBHS01000341.1 GCA_005881295.1 Chloroflexota bacterium | reverse complement strand
TACAGACGCGAAATCGTGATTGCCTTCATTTCCCCCCCACCGGGTTGAATCGTACTCATGTCTTCCTTCCTTTCTGCGTGTCATCACGCACGATGAACAAGGGGAGAGGTCATCATTGAACCGCTTTTACTGAATCGTTCGCTCGTTGAAGTAACTCCTTGGGTGAGCAAACATTCGGGGAAACTACCACCTCTAACCAGATAGCTCCCAAATGTCAGATGATGTTACTCATGTGGAGCCAGTTGTGCCCTGGCTGCACTGACAATCTTGTCCGGAGTAAACCCGAACTTGACCAGCAAATCTTTCAGCGGAGCCGAAGAGCCAAAGGTGTGCATCCCAATGACCGTTCCCTTCAGCCCGGTGTAATGTGCCCAGCCAAAGGTCGAGGCCTGCTCCACGGCAACCCGTGCCGTTATGTCTGGCGGCAGGACGTGCTCACGGTAGTCCTGACTTTGCCGCTCAAACAGTTCCCAGGAGGGCATACTCACCACACGCGCCTTGATCCCCTCCTGCTTGAGCTGTTCGTAGGCCTGTAGACACAGTGCTACCTCGCTGCCAGACCCCATGAGCAGGACCTGCGGTTTGCCGCCATCTGCATCTGCCAGGATATAGGCCCCTTGAGCGACACCCGTAGCTGAGGCGTAGATCGAGCGGTCAACGGTGGGCAAGGCTTGTCGCGAGAGGACAATGGCGGCTGGTTCATGATGCAGTTGCATGATCACGCGCCAGGCTTCCACGACTTCATTGGCATCAGCCGGGCGTAACACGATGAGCCCGGGGATGGCGCGCAGAGACACCAGTTGCTCCACGGGTTGATGGGTCGGTCCATCTTCACCAACCCCAATCGAATCATGGGTAAAAATGTAGATGACCGGAATTTCCATCAAAGCACTCAGACGAATTGCCGGACGAGCGTAATCGCTGAAGATCAGGAAGGTTGATCCACATGGACGTACCTTCGCCAGTGCTAACCCATTGAGGATGGCACTCATCCCCAACTCGCGCACCCCGAAATGCAGGTTGCGGCCACCATAGCTATTGGCCTCAAAATCTCCAGCCCCTTCGAAGGTGAGGCGTGTCTTGGTCGATGGAGCCAGATCGGCAGAGCCACTCACCAGCCAGGGAACGTTCTTCGCAAGAGCATTGAGCACTCTGCCTGAGACCTCCCGTGTGGCAATACCTCGCGGATCGGGGGCAAACGACGGGAGATCACGATCCCAGCCGTCTGGCAATTCACGCCACTGGATCCTGCGCAGTTGATCCGCCAGCTCTGGATACTGCTTTTGGTAGGACTCGAAGAGGGTAGACCACTCCGTGTAGAGCTGAGCGCCACGCTTGCCGATGCCTTCCTGGAAATGCTCTCGCACCCCGTCAGGCACCAGGAACTTCTCGTTCTCCGGCCAATGATAGTAGCGCTTCGCCAGACGGATTTCCTCCTCGCCAAGCGGCTCGCCATGAGCCTCACTCGTATCTTGTTTATGCGGTGCTCCGTAGCCAATATGGCTATCTACAATGATCAACGTGGGGCGATCCTGCGTCGCTTGAAAGACGCGAAAAGCTCGCTCCAGCATCTCCAGGTCATTGACATCTCCCACGCGCGTCACATTCCAGCCATAGGCGATGAAGCGCGTAGCTACATCCTCGCTAAAGGCCAGACTGGTCCGGCCTTCAATGCTAATGCGGTTGTTATCGTAGATCCAACACAGGTTGGAGAGTTTGAGATGACCGGCAAGGGAAGCTGCCTCACTGCTGATCCCTTCCATCATGCACCCATCTCCGCCGAGTGCGTAGACATTGTAATGAAACAGTTCGAAGCCCGGGCGATTGAAGTGCGCGGCCAGCCAGCGCCCAGCCATCGCTATCCCCACACTAGTGGCCACTCCCTGACCGAGTGGACCGGTGGTCGTCTCGACGCCCGAGGTCCATCGATATTCGGGATGACCTGGACATTTGCTATTGAGCTGGCGGAAGTGCTCAATGTCCTCCAGCTTGATCGATAATTCCCCCACGCGTTCATATTTCGCATTGACCGCTTTGACGCCTGTCAGATGCAGGATGCTATAGAGGAGCATCGAGGCATGACCGGCTGAGAGCACAAAGCGGTCTCGGTTCATCCAGATAGGGTTCTCAGGATCGAACCGCAGCACACGTTGCCAGAGACAGTAGACTAAGGGGGCCAGAGCCATGGGAGTGCCGGGATGGCCCGAGTTGGCCGCCTGGACGGCATCCATGGAGAGTGTACGAATGGTATTGATGCTCAGCTGCTCGATAGGTACTGCTTCTACTTGAATACTCATAGATATACTCCTCTCACCTGATACTTGAGAGATGACTACCTTTACAGAGGTCCCTCTCAGCTTGACTTTGTACAAATTTGGAGGCAGGGAGATCCTGAAGCGCTGTTGTGAGATAGAAGCTGACTAAAGCCCTATTGACCAACACGGCAATTTGGCACTCATACCTGCTTTTGAGATGCTGACCTCTGAGGAGCAACAGAACGATAAGCCCTCCACAAGCACAACAAAAGCTGCAGTTGCAGGAAGAGAAGTAAAAAAAGCCCATCAAGTGATATACTTCCCAGGTGAAAAGCCTCGGAAGCTCTCGTTCGCAAACGACTTGAGAAGCTGCTTCACACTTTATCGTGTGTTTTCGTTCAAGTGTTCTCCAGAGGCCGACTTTATCTGGCCCAAACAGTTTCTGAACGGCCACTAGTCGCATCTTTTGTATCTCCATGCCTCTTTTTCATGCCCAACATGGGCCTAACGTTGTCTATTTCAGCGGCGAGCCTGATAGGCCGTTATGAGCTATTTGGGAAGAGTCCTGGCCCTTCCTCTAATAGTTCTTGATACAGCTTTTGTTGCCGCTCTGCCGCTTTCCTGTACACGGCATGCTTCGCAGCATCCGGCTGTACTGGCGGCTTGAGATGAGCAGGCACCTGAGCAACATCGGGCAGAATGCCCATGGCTTCCAGGGCAAGGAGGGCAGCGCCGCGTGCCGAGGCTTC
>VBHS01000340.1 GCA_005881295.1 Chloroflexota bacterium | reverse complement strand
CTGCGCCTGCAAAACCTTGCGAACGGGGTTACGAACGCCTTCCATAGCGTCTCGCCACTCGCTGCGAGCGTAGAAGTCGTCGATGAGGACGTTGATTGACGGGGATTGGCGAACGAGAACGCCTGGCACTTCTGCATACTGCTCTAACACATAGGGAGCAAAGGCTGTAGGAACGGTTTGAGGCGATGAGGTCAGGGCAGGTTGACTCTCGCCTGTTGCTAAACGCTCTACTAACTGGGGTTGCCAATGGTGATTGTCAAAGAGCGCAGCCAGTTCACGCACATTCCAGGCCAGCTCTTCCCAAAGAGCGGCATCTGTATTAGCCAGCGGTGTTTCCGTGTTCCCAGTGGTACGGTAGACCGCTTC
>VBHS01000339.1 GCA_005881295.1 Chloroflexota bacterium | reverse complement strand
GCTGTTGAATGGCTTCGACACGTGCGCCCTCAAGATATTTGCGCAACAACATGACGAATGGTGGTGGCTCGCTGTTTATCTTCGTGGGTCTACGTGCAGTTATATGAGCCCTGGCAAGTTGTGGGTGAGCCGAGAGGTAGAGCCAGCGGTTCTGTCCGCCACCTTCTCCATACGCCCCGGGAGCATAACACTGTATGGCTAAAGCGTATTCGGTTGGTTGAATGATGGTATCTATACGCGCATTAGCCAGTAGAGTTCGCCACTCGTCGGCAACGGCGGCCAGGGTTATTGCATCTACGTTCATAAGAATTTTTCCTATCTATCGTTTTTTTGTTGTACAATACTGGCTAAGGACTATTTTCATGGGTCGTTGTAGCATGGCATTTTGTATCTTCCACCCGAAAAGAGCTTTTACTGAGTATGGTGGTTGTAACGATTCAACCAGTGACTACACGAGGAGATGATGTCAGTATAACAAAAGAGTAGTCTGTCGTATACTAACTCACTCTCTGAAGTGCCAGTAGCATGAGGAATAAACATGCAACTTGAGACGGAGCAGACTGTGCCCCAGCAGGATCTCAAACCGCCGGCCCCCGAGCAGGGACTCCTTTTTGTTCTTTCAGCGCCATCTGGCGCGGGGAAAGACAGCGTAATCAAAGCGCTGCAAGAACGAGGCACGGATTTTTATGTGGTTGCGTCGGTCACCACACGGGCGCCACGCCCAGGAGAGAGTGAAGGAAACCCCTACCACTTTGTCAGTCAAGAGCAATTTATGCAGATGGTCAAGAACGATGAACTGATCGAGTACGCCAATGTTCATGGTAACTGGTATGGGCAGCCACGCCAGGTGATCAGAGATAATCTGCGCGCTGGGCGTGATGTTCTTCTCAAGATCGATGTACAGGGGGCAGCAACTATTCATAGCAAGATACCCGACGCCATTTTTATTTTTTTAGTTCCCGGTTCACTTGAAGAACTGGCACAGCGCCTGGCTGATCGCCAGACAGAGACTGAACCGCAACTGATAAGAAGGCTGTCAGATGCACGTGAAGAGTTAGCACAACAGTACTGGTATGATTACGTGATCGTCAATCGCCAGGGTCACTTGCAGGAGGCTGCAGATCTGCTTCATGCGATTATGTTAGCCGAGCATGCGCGAAATCGACCCCGCAACATCGATGTTTAATTACACCAAGGAGATATCATGGTTGAAGATCGTTTTGAGCAATCACGTACTCAAGAGCGCAACCTGGCGATGGAGCTCGTGCGCGTTACCGAAGCCGCAGCCTTAAGCGCTGGGCGCTGGATGGGCAAAGGCAATAAGGAGATGGTAGACCAGGCAGCAGTAGATGCCATGCGACGTGCACTGGACGGCGTTGACATGAACGGAGTCGTCGTGATTGGTGAGGGTGAGAAAGACGAGGCTCCCATGCTCTATATCGGTGAGCGGGTGGGCAACGGTTCACCACCCGAAGTCGATGTCGCTGTTGATCCAGTAGATGGTACGCGGTTACTCGCGCTTGGAGTCCCTGGGGCACTGGCATTGGTAGCTATCGCAGAACGCGGTAGTATGTATTCAGCTCCTCCAGGAGTATTTTACATGGAAAAGATTGCCGTCGGCCCCGCTGCAAAACATGTTATCGATATTAATGCTCCCGTCGCCGTCAACCTGGATCGTATCGCTCGTGTTCGCGATGCTCACATCGATGATTTGACGGTGGTTATTCTCGATCGTCCGCGCCACCAGGAAATTATTCGTCAAATTCGCGAAGTCGGCGCGCGTATTCGCCTGATTACTGATGGTGATGTCTCAGCGGCTATTCAAGCGGCAATGGAAGATTACACCGGGATAGACGTATTGATGGGGATCGGAGGCGCTCCAGAAGCGGTATTGGCGGCAGCAGCGATTAAGTGTGTCGGTGGGGAAATCCAGTGCAAGATCTGGCCTCGTACAGACGAGGAGCGAGAAAAATTAAAAGCGGATGGGATAGATATCAAACAGGTTTATCGAGTAGATGACCTGGTTAAGGGCAATGATGTATCGTTCGCGGCAACCGGCATTACCAGTGGGGAGTTGGTGGATGGTGTTCAGTATTTTGGCTGGGGAGCCCGCACCTCCTCAGTGATGATGCGCTCACGCTCTGGTACTGTGCGCTACATACACGCGCGGCACAAGTGGCGCAAAGCACCTATACGGTAAGGTTCATCCGCGCAATTTTCAGTTCTCCTACAAGGTGCTCAGAACGGAAGCTCTGGAAGTCCTTGTTCCCGTTCTGAGCTCCAATCAGTTATGGTAGTTTCAGCAATTTTTCGATGACGGCATCTGCGACCTGCGAAGTCCCCACAGCGCTGGGATCGTCAGGGCGAGGTTTAAGGTCATAGGTGACGTTTTTGCCTTCCGCGATTACTTGCGCAATGGCTTTTTCCAGGCGATTAGCGGCATCTCGCTCACAGAGATGGCGCAGCATAAGCACGCCAGAAAACATCATAGCCATAGGGTTCACTTTGTTCTGCCCGGCATATTTAGGCGCACTGCCGTGGACAGGCTCAAAAATTGCATATTGACTACCGATATTAGCACCTGGCGCAACTCCAAGACCGCCGATCAAACCTGCCGAAAGATCCGAGATGATATCGCCATACAGGTTCGGCAAAACAAGCATATCATACATTTCGGGCTTCTGCACTAGCTGCATGCACATATTATCGACGATACGATCCTCGAATTGAATGTCGGGATATTCCTTGGCGACGTCCTGTGCGGTTGAAAGGAAAAGGCCATCTGATAATTTCATGATGTTGGCTTTGTGGACGGCGGTGACCTTGCGATGACCATGCGCACGAGCATATTCAAAAGCAAATTTGACGATACGCCGTGTAGCCATTACGGAAATAAATTTGATGCTGATGGCCGAATCGGTGTTCAGTTGATTACCGGTCGTATGGGCGATCGTTGCAAGGATCTCCTCGTGTTCAGAAGTACCCCTTTGGAACTCAATGCCAGAATACAGATCTTCTGTATTCTCACGCACAATAGTCAGATCAATATTTTCATAGCGGGAGCGCAGCCCGTGGTAAGTTTTAGCTGGTCGTAAATTAGCATAGAGGTCGAGTTTCTTCCGGAGCAATACATTTGCACTGCGCGAGCCTTTACCGATAGGAGTAGTGATAGGACCCTTCAAAGCGACTTTCGTTCGTTTAATGGATTCAATGACTTCATC
>VBHS01000338.1 GCA_005881295.1 Chloroflexota bacterium | reverse complement strand
TGCGCACTACCTGAGGAGGTCTATATGAGACGATCCCGACATCCACTGATGCTCTTCATTTTGCTTTGTACCTTATTTCTTGCTGCTTGTGGGGGGTCCACGAGCTCCACGACAAGTACAGCGACAACGGCACCGGCGGTAACGACATTGAATGTTTTTGCGGCCGCGTCGCTGAAAGAGTCGTTTAACGTGATCGCTGCCAAGTATACGCGGGCGCACCCGAATATTACGATTAAGCTGAACTTCGCGGGGTCGCAGATACTTGAGCAACAGGTTGCCAGTGGCGCGCCGGCGGATGTCTTTGCCTCGGCAGACCAGACAACTATGCAGAAGGCGGTTGATGCTGGCTTGGTAGGAAACTCGCAGGTGTTCGTCAAAAACAGGTTAACGGTGATTATACCGGCGGCCAATCCGGGGAATATCAATACTTTGAAAGATCTCTCCAGGAAGGGTGTGAAGATCGATATCGGGGCGCCAGCAGTGCCGGCGGGGAAGTACAGTTTGCAGGTGCTGGCCAAGATGGCGCAGTCGTCGAATTATGGCCCGGCGTATGAGAACGCGGTCAAGGCGAATTTTGTTTCGCAGGAAACCGACGTAAAAGCTGTGGTAAACAAGGTGCAGTTGGGTGAGGTGGATGCAGGCTTTGTCTATGTGACGGATGTGACGGCTGCTGTCAGCAACAAGATAAAGATGATTGACATTCCTGATAATTTCAATGTCATCGCGCAGTATCCTATCGCGGTAACGAAAAGCTCGGCGCACAGCAACGACGCTCGAGCGTTTGTACAGTATATCCTTTCACCAGAAGGGCAGGCTGTGCTGCAGCAATATCATTTTATTGCCTTCAACCCGTAGGGTGTGTTGCTATGAGCAAAAGCTTGTTTTTGTCCCGCTGGCCTGCCAGGATTTTTGTTGGTGTCCTGGCAGGATGTTTTTTTCTCTTTCTGGGCGTGCCGCTGGTGGCGCTGCTGTTCCATGAGCCGCCGGGGCTGCTGTGGGCTGCGATGCAGCAGCCGGAGGCGCTCCAGGCTTTGCAGTTGAGTATCTACACGACCAGTATCAGCACGCTCTTGACGGTGCTTTTTGGCCTGCCGGTAGCATATGTGCTGGCGCGTATGCAATTTCCTGGCCATAACCTGTTGGAGACGCTGGTGACTTTGCCTACGGTCTTTCCTCCCGTTGTTGCCGGGGTGGCTTTGCTGCTTACTTTTGGGCGATTTGGTCTGATTGGTCGCTACCTTACTCCCCTCGGTTTGTCGATTCCATTTACGACGCTGGCAGTGATCCTGGCACAGGTGTTTGTCTCCTCTCCTTTTTTCATCAATACGGCGAAGGCCGGGCTCGAGCAGTTGGATGGGCGGTATGAGCAGGCTGCCTATACGCTGCGCGCCTCTCCATTTTACGCGTTCCGGCGCGTGGTTATGCCGCTGATCCGGCCCGCACTGCTGACGGGGATTGGTTTGGCGTGGGCGCGCGCGCTGGGGGAACTGGGAGCTACCATTACGTTTGCCGGTAACTTTCCTGGCGTGACGCAGACGATGCCTATTGCTGTGTATATTGCCGCTGAA
This sequence comes from Chloroflexota bacterium, assembly GCA_005881295.1. Classification (GTDB taxonomy): domain Bacteria; phylum Chloroflexota; class Ktedonobacteria; order Ktedonobacterales; family Ktedonobacteraceae; genus UBA11361. The sequence goes on along the minus strand of VBHS01000338.1, from coordinate 3,195 downwards.
AGTGACCTGGATACGGCGGTCGCGCTCTCCGTGGTACTACTGGCGGTTTCTTTCGGGCTGTTGTTGGCGCTGCGTATTGGGCGGGGGAGATTGGTGGGGTGAGTGGGGGAGAGCTTTATTGGCTGTTGCTTCTCTATCGTGCATTTGTTACAATGTCTTTACCATAATGTAGGGGACCCTGTGGATGGCCTCTGCTTGCAGCGGTTAGCATGGTTAGATGAAAGGTATGGAAGCAGCCTGTGTCTAGAGTATACGCAATCACGAATCAGAAGGGGGGAGTTGGTAAGACCACCACTGCAATCAATCTTGCGACCTACCTCGCCGCCGCGGGCCGCAAAGTGTTGCTCGTCGATATTGACCCGCAGGGCAATACGACCAGTGGTATCGGGGCGTCGAAGCATCTCAAAGATCATACAATCTACGATTTACTGGTACAAGATTCCGAGGAGATAAGTATTTTTGATGTGATTGTGCCGACCCCACGTCGTGAACTGGTGGTGGCTCCCTGTACGGTGGACCTGGCGGCGGCGGAGATCGAGCTGGTGGGGGCAATCGCACGGGAACAGAAACTCAAACAGGCGCTTATGCCTATCCGCGACCGGTGTGACTATATCCTCATAGATTGCCCTCCTTCACTGGGGCTACTGACCGTCAATGCCCTTGTTGCTGCTGACGGGGTGCTCATTCCTATCCAGTGTGAATACCTGGCGTTGGAGGGTTTGAGCCAGTTGAGCGATACTATTCGTATTGTCAAGAACAAGCTCAATCCTCAACTTTATATCGCGGGAGCGATCCTGACGATGTTTGATCCACGCACGCGCCTGGCCAGTGAAATTGTGCGGGAGGTGCGCAATTACTTCCCGAAAGAGACATTTCAAACGATCATCAATCGCAATGTGCGTTTAAGTGAAGCTCCCAGTTTTGGGCAGGCGATAATTGATTATGATCCAACTTCTCCTGGAGCACTGGCGTACCGGGCGCTAGCAGAGGAGGTTATGGCTCGTGGCTAAACACAAATTTGGGCTGGGACGTGGTCTTGATGCTTTGATGCCGGGAGCCTCTGACGTGATTCCGGCACAGCAACCTTCACGCATCGACGAGAACGCTATTTTATTTGCCGCTATCGATAGTATCATTCCCAATCCACGCCAGCCGCGACGCATTTTTCGCGAAGACGATCCCAAATTGTTGGAACTGAGCTATTCGATCAAAGAACATGGGCTGTTGCAGCCGCTGGTTGTCACACGGTTGGATTCATATGGGGAGCTCGAGGGGGAGAAGGGTGTTGATCCATGGCTTGAGCGGAGAGCGGTAAAGCAGGAAGAGGCGGCTCACGTTGTGCAGTTTCAGATTATTGCCGGTGAGCGGCGCTGGCGAGCTGCGAGGTTGGCGGGCCTGAGCAAGGTGCCGGTCGTCATTAAAGAGGTGACGCCGCTGCAGATGCTGGAGCTTGCGCTGGTCGAGAATATCCAGCGCGCCGATCTCAATCCCATCGAGGAGGCGCTTGCCTACCAGGCACTGATCCAGGAGTTTGGGCTGACGCAGGAGATGGTTGCCAAAGAGGTAGGGAGAGATCGTTCAACGATTACGAACTCAATTCGCCTGCTGCAGTTAACGCCAAAGGTACGAGATGCCCTTATTAATCAGCAGGAGCATTTTAGCGAGGGGCATGCGCGTGCATTAATCGGTATCACACGCGAGGAGGATCAGATTACCGCCATGGGCACGACGCATCGCCTGCTCAAGCCCGTGTAGAGTAGGGGCGACCCTTGCGGTCGCCCTGGAGACTATACGACGCATCGCCTGCTCAAGCCCGTGTAGAGTAGGGGCGACCCTTGCGGTCGCCCTGGAGACTATACGACGCAGCGTCTGGTCAAGCCCGTGTAGAGTAGGGGCGACCCTTGCGGTCGCCCTGGAAGCTATACAACGCATCGCCTGCTCAAGCCCGTGTAGAGTAGGGGCGACCCTTGCGGTCGCCCTGGAAGCTGGAGGAAGTTAGATGACAATTGTTGATAATCCCTATGAAAAAGTACGGCGCAAGATGGTCGCGGCGCGCATAGAGTTTTTGGGACAACTGGCAAAAATTAATAAGAGTGAACTGAAAAAACGCCCGGCCGATGGAGAGTGGTCCCCAATCGAACTGGCCAATCACCTTTATATTACTGATGGACTCGCCCTGGAACAGCTGAAACTGGTGCAGAGCGAGGATAACCCGATGGTTGTGGCGACCGAGGAGGAGGCGCCGCGCATGACGAACGCGTCTGAACCTCCCGCTTCGCTTGAGGCTGTTTTAGGTGGTATGGCCGCGCGGCGTGAAGAGATTTTCGAGTACCTTTCTACTTTATCTCCTGAGTCCTGGGAACGCCCATTTCGCCATAATACCTGGGGGCAGCGCAAATTCTATCAGCTGGTGAATGTACTGCCGCTTCACGATCAGATGCACGCGCAACAATTGACCGCGATTAAAGACAAAGATGGCAAAGCCTAGATCTCTAATTCGTTACGCAGCTCATTTAAGAATGAGTGCATGAAGAGGGTCCGCCGCTGTGACAGGAGGCGGCCTGTATTTGTGGTCATCGAGTCGCTCAGTTTGAGTAGCTTGCTATAGAAGTGATCCAGCATGTAGCTGTGATCATCGGGCGTGTGTTGTTCATTGAAGGGGTCTGTGGGGTGATACGTCCTGGTCTGTGCATAGCGATGGATCGTGCCTGTGATGGCCCAACGAGTGATACCTATCGCTCCAAGTCCGTCGAGCCGGTCGGCGTCGCGCACTACGCACGCCTCTAATGTGCGAGGCTCGATGTCGCGACTGAAACTGTGGGCAACAATGGCGTGTAAAATTTCCTCCTGCGTATCGTCAGGGACCTGGTATGTCTTCAGTAACTCGGCGGCAAGGTCGGCTGAGAGATCAGCGTGATGTGCTGTGTCGCTTTGAGGCACTGTGCGTCCCAAATCGTGCATGAGTGCCGCCGTACCGGCAATGAAACAGTTTGCTCCCTCTTGCTCGGCTATATATAGGGCCAGCTGGTAGACTCTGTTTACGTGTTCCCATCCATGAGCAAGGTCATCGATGCCCGCGAAACGTTGCTCCACGTCTCGATAGATTTTTGTGAGTATGTCGATTTCACATAGTAGTGCTTCCACTTTTTGAATGTCCTTTCGTCAGGTCGCGCTTTTGCATAGATATAAACTTTA
>VBHS01000337.1 GCA_005881295.1 Chloroflexota bacterium | reverse complement strand
ACCTCTGTGCCACATCCTGAGCACATTTGTGATGTTTTGTAGGGGTTCACGAACATGACTTCTCGCCCGGCCCATGCTGCCTTGACTTGGAGTAGCTCGGTGAATAATCCCCATCCGGCATCGTTGATCGACTTGTTTAATCCAGACTTCGCGCTTGCCCCATTGGGCAGGTATTGCCCGCTTTCTTCATGCTGCTTTGGTTTCGGGCGTCGTGTGAGATTGGCAGTCTGGAGCTTTTCCAGCACGACCACCTGATAGCGGTTCGTAAGCTGGCGCGAAGCCTTGTGAGCGAAGTCCCGACGCTGATGGCGTATCTTGCGATGCGCAGATGCCACGCGTTTGACTGCTCTGGCTCGCCTGTGAGACCCCCGCTTCTTTTTCGAGAGCGCCTCTTGCAGCTTCTTGAGCTTCTTTTCACTGCGACGGTAATGACGTGGTGCCTCGAGAAACTCCCCATTGGATAAGGCGGCAAAGTGTGTGACCCCCAAGTCTATGCCAACATCCTCATCACTGACGGGCAAGGCGTCGGGTTTGCCGATCTCACAGCTAAACACCGCGTACCAGTGCTCTCCCTCTCGCTTCATGGTGAGGGTTTTGATGGCTCCTGTTATATCCCGATGCAAATGCAGGCTCACCGTCCCAAGCTTCGAGAGGTGGAGTTTCACTTTCACCATGCCCTTTTTGTCTGGCGGGCGCCTCACGGCATCCAGTTTCCAGCCTGCCCCATCGGGGTAGGTGAAGGAGGTATAGCGGTTGCGTCCCTGAAATCTTGGGTATCCTGGTTTTTCGCCATTCTTCACTCGCTGGAAGAACCGTTTGTAGGCTTTTTCCAGGCGGAACAGCACATCTTGGAGGACATGGGAGGCAATGTCCAGGTACTCTGGCCGGATCACTTCTTTGATTTCCACCAGATCGCGCTTTTGCTCGTAGACGGAAATGCCGTGCTCTTTGGTGAGTTGCTTACGTGACGCTTCATCGTAGTAGTTGGGATGCCGTTTCACACGTGTTTCATAGGCGTCACGGCGTTCTTGCAGGCCAGCATTGTAGAGTTCACGACAGAGATTGAGGACCCGATACAGGTTGTCTGTCGTGATTTTGTTGGCAGAGATGCGATACTTGTAGGCTTTGATACTCATGGGTGCCGCTTTCTTGTCAGGTGGGAAGCTGGCGAATGCTTGTCCGTTTCCCACCTGCTTCCAGCCCTCTTCTTTTCCGCCTCTTGCAAAACGGTCATCCGTTCCTTTGCAAGGGAACTCCTGTCATCCTGTCCTAATTCGATCTCTTTTCGGATGGTATCCACCTCATCCCTCCCACACAGCCCCCGTTGCACAAACGAGACCAGAATGCCCCGCCTCCTAACTGCTTCTTCACTGCGGGAAAGCGTTGAAACACGAGGCGTCCGGTGGTTCCTTTCAAGGTAGGAACGATCTGTGCGGGAGCAATAGCCGGAGGAGCACTCAGAACCAGATGGACCTGATCCTCCTGGATGTTGAGAGTACCTCTCGTCCAGGAGTTTGCTTCACAAATCCGGCGAAGTTCTTTCTCGACAGACGTAGCCATCTTCCCGATCAAGAGGCGTTTGCGATAGTTGGGACACCAGACAAAGTGAGAGGCTAACTTGTCCGTCACGTGTTTGGTGTGTGGTGCCTCCATACACGTCAGTATACCATGTCTTTTGGCTTTCCAGAAGAGCCATATTGGGCCGCCTTACCCCTCCTTGAAAGAGAGGGGGATGCGGCGGCCTTTTCCTCAATCACCCGCTACAATCATCCCGTTCGGGTGATGCCGATCCCCCGACTGTACTCTATACTGGTGACATCGCCAGTGATGAGAGGCACCTCGACTCTCCAAACAAGAAGCAGGTGCATGGTTAAGAAGAATAACTGGTGATACAAGCTGAAACATAAAACGAAGGGCTTTCTTGCTTCAGAGCACAATGCCCGTTGAGGTTTCTTGCATTTCGATCACGCTATTGAGTGAGAAAAGGAGGGAAAATAATGCTATACAAACGCAGATGGTGGGCGGTAGCAGCCGTTGGTCTCTCGATCTTTCTTTCTGCCCTGGATGCGACCATTGTGGCGCTAGCGCTGCCCTCGATAGCTCACTGGTTTCAGCTCTCGGAGAGTCTGACATCTCTGGTCATCTTGAGCTACACCATTCCCCTCACCGCGCTAATCCTGCCCTGTGGAGCGCTAATTGGCCGCTTTCGCCCTCTGCCCACCTTCCTGGTAGCGGTGCTTGGGTTTGGTCTGGGGAGCATCATATGTGGTCTGGCAACAAACTTCCCGCTGCTCATACTGGGTCGTGTGATCCAGGGGAGCTTTGGCGCGTTGATTGGGACGCAAGGACTGGCATTGGCTGCTGCCATCGTCGCGCCTCATGAGCGAGGGCGAGCTATGGGCCTCATTGGCTCGCTGGCTCCTCTGGGCGGGATCGCTGGGCCGGGGATTGGCGGTCAGCTCCTGGCGCACTGGAGCTGGCAAGTGGTCTTCTTCGTCAATGTGCCGATCTGTGGGCTGGCAGCCTTGTTGGGACTGTTCAGTCTGCGCGGCGTCAGCCTGGGAGAGCGGAGGCCCGATGCTGGCAGTGGCTTTCATCACATGGCCATGTTGCTGCGTCGCTGGTCGTTCTTCTGGGGTCTGCTGGGGTTTCTCAGCACCGTGACCATCGCCGGCGCCCTCTACTACCTGCTACCCTTCGATCTGAGTGATGTGCAACATCTCACGCCCTCGACGGCAGGACTCATCTTGTTGTGCATGCCGCTGGGCATGGGGGTCGTGGGACTGCTGGGAGGATACCTGACGGATCGCTATGGCGCACGGCCTTTTACCCTGACCGGTTCGGGTCTGGTGCTGGTCGGTGTGTTGTTGCTTTCCCTGGTGTTGGTGCAGCCAACCTCGGTGTTTGATCTGACCTGGCGTCTGCTGCTAGTAGGGATCGGCATGGGGCTCTTCAACGGGCCGAACCAGACGCTGCTAATGAGCGCTGGGACAAAGGAAACGATGGGAGCAGCCAGCGCGCTTTCCAACCTGAGTGCCCGCCTGGGTTCGGTCTTC
>VBHS01000104.1 GCA_005881295.1 Chloroflexota bacterium | reverse complement strand
CATCAGCCCGCCCAACCAGGCCGACCAGCGCTGATCGAGCTGCTCTTTGAGACGAATCCGGTAGCCTGTCATCGCTCCTCCTTCTGAGTAACACTAACTGCTCGAGGGCGTACCACGAGAGAACTCTCTGTAAAAGGTAGCTGACAGTAGGGGATAGGACAGTACCAAAAAGGAGTATTTGCAGGGTGATTTTTCCTGCTCCTACAGAAGCGGGAGTGTCTGCGCTTTCGCGATGACCTGAGTACGCCTTCGTACGTTGAGTTTTCCACAGATGTTCAAGACGTGTTTCTTGACCGTATTCATACTGAGGACGAGGTGACGGGCAATCTCCCGGTTGGAAGCGCCATCCAGTAACAACTGCAAGACTTCGCGTTCACGGCACGTGAGCGGCTCCACGAGCGGACCGGGTTGGGGAACAGGAGCCGCCAACGTATGGGAGACTGCCCTGGCGGTCAGGCCGTGCTGCTCGTACCAGCGGCTCGCACGCAGGTGCAGGGCCGGGACCAGCGCGGGAGCAGTCTGCTGCAACCACTGGCGCAGGGCTTCGGCGAACAGGCGGTGGTAGCGATACCACTGTCCCTGCTCGTCGAGGGCCACCAGGAACAGGTTGGCCCGCTCCAGGAAGTCGAGCATGGCCTGGCTCCCATCCTGCTCCCGCACGGCATCACAGAGTGGCGCGCTCAGTCGATCCAGGATGCAGGTCTGCAACAAGAAATCCTGGACGGCTTCACTTTGACGATTCAGCACCTCTTCCAGCAGGTAGTCCACAACATAGTGATGGCTGCCACTGAACGCCGTGATGAAGGCCTCTGGATCATCACGACCTTGCAGGGAGAATGCAGCGAGTTGCAATCCGGTGATCCAGCCCTCTGTACGTGCCTGCAGGAGCGCGCTCTCTTCCATCGAAAGTGGAAGCCCCATCACCTCTATGAGGAATGTGGCCGCTTCCTCTTGCGTGAACCGGAGATCGGTGGCACGCAGTTCCAGCAAGTCGCCTTGTCCACGCAGTTGCGCAAGTGGGAGCGGGGGATCTTCGCGGGTCGCCAGGACAAGATGCATGCGGGGAGGCAGATGCTCCAGGAGAAAGGAGAGCGCCTGATGAATGGATTCTTCCGTAATGACCTGGTAATTATCCAGGACGAGAACGAAGTGTTCCTGAGCGGTGCCTTTACGTATCAGCAGGTCGTTGATCAGCACCGTCAGTATAGTCTCCATGGATGGAGGTTGGTGGTGCAGCACCTGCCTGATCGTGCCCAGGTGAGGATCATAGGTCTGTAAGGCGGCAAGCAGGTAAGAGAGGAAGCGTGCCGGTTCATTGTCCTGTGGTTCGAGCGAGAGCCAGGCGACAGGGATGGCACTCGAGGCCAGCCAGTCGGAGAGCAGTGTGGTTTTGCCGAAGCCAACTGGCGCCGAAATGAGGATCAGGGCACGCTCCATGCCCTGCTGGAGGCGTTGGATCAAGCAGGGACGATGCACCAGGTGTGGACGTGGTCGCGGAACGTGGAGTTTGGTGGCAAGCAGCGGATCAACCGGTGGATGGGCGAGCGCCGGTCTGGTCTTCCGATCAGCAGGGCTGCGGCCTTGCCGCCTGGCTGGATGGCGGAATCGCTGTGCGATGGCAGGTGGTACGGCAGTGTTGCTGGTGAGCGGAACACGAGGATAGCTGCTCCTTGAGAGAGCGGCAGCCTCAGCATGCTCGATGGCTGGCTTCCGACCGCCAACGCCACTCGCGTGGCTAACTCTGCTTCGCTGGTCGAAGCGGGAGTGCCTCTGCTCCGCATCAGCAGATGAAAGGGCATGCGCCTCGCTCTGTAGATCGGGAAGAAATGCCTTCTCCCTCTGCGTGATGGGGGGCGAAGGTAAGAGTCGAGATACTGCTGTTCCTTCTTTCTGCAGCGGAGTGTCTGGCGTATCGAGCCAGAGTTCCTGCGCAGCCTGCTCCAACCGGGGAATGGTCAGGCCGATGCCTCTACCCAGATAGCGCTTGGTCAGTTTCCCCTCGACTCGCGCATAGGCATACCAGTATCCCTCGCCACGCTGCTTGCATTCTTTGCACGCAGTATATGAGCCATTCCTACCATGAAAGGCAAACGAAGAGACCTGACTCACCCACGCAAACCAGGCGGGGCTTTCAGGAACGATGTCCAGTACTTTGCTGCCCTGGCTCTCATGCAGTTTGTATGCCTGGTGCAAAGGTGACCAGGCGAGGGTGTAGCGCGCGTTTTTCGGCATCTGATCTCCCCTCGGAGCATGTGCTGTACGGTGTCACCCAACATGGTGTTACCTACTGCGGTGGACCTCACCTCCCGTATCCGTTGGGTGACACGGCGGCAAGATGAGAACCTTTCGCGTCGGTCCAGCCTGAATGACGATAGTATCTCCTCATATCTAGGAACGACAGGCAGTAACTCAGCATACTACTGCCTGACAAAGAAATGGTTCAACACGAAAATTATTTTTGTCTAATGAACGCGTGTACAAGGAAAAATATTATCATGCATTGAAATATCCTATGACGCCTACTAAGGAAAGTAAATAATACGCATACACTTGACAATATGGATAAGGAAAAGGTCTCTCAGACGTCGGTTTGATCATCCAAGCTGACAGATTTATTCTGCGACAACTTCTTTGAAGAGCCCGAAGACAATTTCCATTACGTTCGTAAAAATAATATTCGCGATATGCTAGACACGATGCTGATAGTTATTGCGTTTCAGGAAACTAGAATCATAATCTGAGAAAGGCTTTCTCAGATGTTGCAATTCACCTCCTAATTCATAGCTGTAAGCTCAAGAACACGTGTGCTTCCCTTAAAGGGAGACTACCATCCTTTTCGCTCTTTGTCTAGAACACCGGTCAAGTAATCGGACAAGCTTACAAGTAATCGGACAGGCTTAAAGGCGTGCCCAGGAGATTGTAGGTGTCTTCGACGTGGTTTGCTCTCCATAGCGGACTATGGTCCAGGGCAGCGCGCAAGGAACCGCCTCCAAAGGCTCCCGTCTTCCTGGCCACCTCAATAGTGCGCTCGATCAGGCGTTGATCCATATTCGCCTCGATGAGTCGTTTACGAAAGGCAATCAGCGTTCCTTTGCTGTGAGGGGGGTTCTCTGTATCGACACAGCCTAACACCAGCTGCCAGCGGCGATCCATTGTACTGGCTTCGATCACCTCATCGTCTGAAACTCCTGTATAGGCCTGCAGGATCGTTGCCAAGGCTAAGAGTGCTGGAGGAACGGGTGGCTGCCCTCGCTGACTCTCTCGATACAGGCTGGCTAGCTCTTGCTGAAAGGCCTCGTCGAACACTTCGTGACGATGCTGCCGGAGGAAGACAAATAATTTGGCTCGTCGAATACGCTTGATGATCGTTTGTTCCGTAACTGAAAGCTCAATTGGCGGTTGCCAATAGACGGGTCGCATGGATCTGGTTCCTCCTCCTCCTCTGTCGTTAAAAACTTCAGCCACTTAGAAGGATCATCTAGCTTCACCTCCTTGAATCAAGGAGATCATTTTGTGAACGCGTGTACATCCCTTACGAGGAATATTACCATCCTTTTCGTTCCTCGTCAAGGGATCAGAACGGGATATTTCATGTATTCACACGGGCTCAGGACAGTGATAATGGAAGAATAGGCAAAAGTCTGAACGCGTAAACACTTGACAAGACCTCCTGGAGGGTGTGATACTAGAAGTAGAGATATGGCCACGTCTACATACTCGAGTTAAGGAGGTTGTGCATGGCCACGAGCGAACAGGTCGCTCAGTTAGCAGGAGTCTCGCGTGCAACGGTATCACGGGCACTCAATGGATCAGCGCGAGTGAGTGATGAAGCAAGAGAACGTGTTCATGCTGCAATTACTGCACTTGGATATGAACCCGATGTCGTCGCCCAGAGCGGTAATTCTCCAGAGAATTACATACGTAGTTTGCAGACCCGGCGAGTTGCCGGGGCCATTATGCTCCATGCAACAGATTCACGCATTCAGGCTTTAGTTCATGCTGCCATTCCCACAGTATTCATCGATAGGATGGGTCAAGGAAGCCATGCCACCTATGTCAAATCGGATAACATGGATGGTGCGCGCCGGGCTACTGAGCACTTGCTTTCTCTGGGACACAGGCACATTGCTTTCCTGACAGGGCAGACCGTTGACCTTGCCGGTATGGAGCGTCTGTTAGGATGCCAGCAAGCGCTTGCGTATGCAGGTGTTGCGCCGGACCCTGGCCTGGTGCGCCAGTCAGGTTGGAATATTGATGATGCCTATGAGGCAGCCAGAGCACTTCTTGCCGAACGGCGCGACTTTACTGCCATCGTTGCCGGGAGCGATTTGATGGCTATGGGTATTCTACGTGCGCTCACGGAACACGGTCTGCGTGTTCCGGACGATGTTTCACTGGTTGGCTTTGATGATGTCGAATTCAGTCAGTATACTAATCCGCCGCTCACGACTGTGCGACAGGATCGTGTGGAGATGGTGCGCGCCGCGGTACACCGGCTCATTGCTATGATAGAAGGCACAGGAGAGGCTTCTCCACTGATTATTCCGACCCAGCTTATTGTTCGCAAATCGACGGGGCCTGTCCCCAAGGATATACATTGACCATGCCATACATTACCATCTTAGGTGCCGGAAGCACCGTTTTCGCTCGTCAGCTGATGACTGACATTTTGCAGATCGAAGGGTTAGACGAGGGCTGTTTCGCCCTCGTAGATATCGATTCCACACGCCTGGAATTAGCGTGCCAGGTTGCTGAACGGCTCATTGCCCAGAGTGGGAAGCGCTGGACGATACGTGCTTCCACTGAGCGGCGTGACTTGCTGGCGGGTAGTGATTTCATCGTCAACGCAATTGAGGTAGCAGGTCTGGCGAACGTGCGCCACGACTTCGATATTCCCATGAAGTATGGGATCAACCAGTGCATTGGCGATACCATCGGTCCAGGCGGCATTTTCAAGGCACTGCGTACCGGCCCCGCCTGGCTCGACATCTTGCATGACGCGGAACGTCTCTGCCCGCAGGCGTGGGTGCTTAACTACACGAATCCCATGTCTATCTTGACCTTTGCAGCGCTTGCCAGCACCGGCATGCGGACGGTGGGCCTGTGCCACAGTGTGCAACATACCTCGAAACAGTTAGCAGAGTACCTGGAGGTTCCCTACAATGAGTTACAATGGCGCTGTGCTGGTATTAACCACAACTCCTGGTTTACGGAGCTGGAATACCAGGGGCAAGACATGTACCCTCGCTTACGCGAACGAGCACAGATACCGGAGGTCTATGAACGCGACCCCGTCCGTTTCGAGATCATGCGCTATTTGGGAGCATTTGTGACCGAGAGTAGCGGCCACTTTTCCGAGTATGTCCCCTACTTCCGCAAACGCTCTGATTTGATCGAGCGCTACTGCCGCGAGGGATATCTGGGTGAAACCGGATTTTATGCGAATAATTGGCCCACCTGGCGTGAAAAGAAAGATAGCTCCATTCGCGAAATGCTTGATGGCACACAAGCAATCCCTTTCACACGGAGCCCCGAATACTGTTCTTACATTATTGAGGCAGTGACGATGCGTCGTCCAACGGTGATCTACGGCAACGTGCGCAACACTGGTCTGATCGACAACTTGCCCGATGGCTGCGTAGAGGTGGCCTGTCTCGTCGATCAGAACGGTGTGCAGCCGTGCCACTTTGGGTCACTACCTGAGCAACTGGCAGCACTCAATCGTAGTCACATGTCAATTCACTCGCTCATGTGCGAGGCCTTGCTCACCGGGGATAAGGAGGCAGCACGTTACGCACTATTACTTGACCCGTTGAGTGCAGCTGTCTGCTCACCTGCCGAGATCAGCGCAATGTTCGATGAGATGTGGGAGGTGGAGCGGGAGTATCTCCAGCCTTTTGATTGAACCAAGAAGCTACCTGCGTTCCTCGGGGTCGACCGGATGAATTCTGAAATCAATGCTCATCCAGAAGCTTTTTGCGTGGCGGAAGAAGAGGAAGGGTAATATAAAGGGCATTGGCAGACCAATGGCTATCAGCAAGGTGATTGGTTGCTGGGTGAGGGCAAGCCAGGTGGCTAATGGCACGATTACGATTGCTATCAAGAGTTCGGTCACGACGAGATTGAGTGCTATCGCCCCCGTCCAATAGCCGGGTTCGCGCTCGAAACGCCAGCCGCAAACCGAGCATCTTTCGTACATAGTGTAGCCTCTGCGAGGAAGCAGGGCCGATAAATCGGCGGTGTGCGCGATAAATCGGGTGCGCGATAAATCGGGTGCACGATAAATCGGCACCTACAGTCGATCGCTTTGCGCTGCTACCAAATCGGTATGTGTTGAAACTTTTGGGTAGCAGGCTGCGTTTAGAAGAGGTATAACAGAGTAGCTCCTTCTTGAAGTCTGCGAACGGAACGCCGAGATACCAGAATGTCAGATGTTTTACTACTTTTTGAAAGGCAGGTTCTCATGGCTCAGTTAGTCACCCGCGTATCGTCCAATCGTATCTTTACCTGGCTCAGATCATTGCTGCTTTCCGATACACCCAAAACGCTCTTTATCACCAACCCACGTGTGCGCATCTTCCTGCTCTCATTCGCCATGCTCTTCTTCGAGCTGCTCTGCATCCGCTGGATACCATCCTACGTGCGCTTCCTGAGCTATTTCAATAACTTCGTCCTGCTTGCCTCGTTTTTGGGGATCGGCCTGGGCATGCTCACGGCACGTCGCAAACGTTTCTGGTTCCCACCCTTCCCGCTCATGGTGCTTCTACTGGCCATCATTGTCATGTGGAACAAGTTCGACCTGCACATCAGTTCGACCCAGGTGCTCTACTACGGTGCAGGTGAAACGCAGGGCGCAACAGCTGATAACTACGCCGTTCTCCCTATTATTTTCGGACTGGTCACCGCCTGTTTCATTCCGCTCTCGCGTTCTTTCGGGCAGCTATTTACCCAGATTATGCCACTCACCGCCTATACCTTTGACATCATCGGCAGCCTGGTAGGCATTGCCTGCTTCTCCGTCATCGCCTATTTCGCTCTTCCACCGCTTGTCTGGTTCGTCATGTTGACGCTCCTCATCCTGGTGTTAAGTGCACGCCAGACGGTTTTGTTCGTTGCGAGCACATTCCTGGTCAGCCTCATTATCGTTATTCAGTTGCAGCGCGATGCCTACTGGTCGCCCTACTACAAAATCCTGCTTCATCCCTTGCCACAGGGCGGCTACATTGTCGATGTCAACAACGCTGGCGGCCACCAGGCCATGGTGCCCTGGCAATACAAGGAACCCTTCTATCGTCGTGTGTATGAACTCTTCAATGGTAGTTCATTTAAGCACGCCATGATCCTGGGCGCTGGCAGCGGCTCTGATGTCTCCACTGCCCTCGTCTACGGGGTCAAGTCAGTCACGGCCGTAGAGATCGACCCTACCATCCAGCAGCTTGGCGCTCGCTTCAATCCTGACCAACCCTACAGTGATCCCCGTGTGAAGGTGGTCATCAACGATGGTCGCTCCTTTCTCCAGAACGACAAAGGAAAATATGACCTGATCATCTTCGCCCTGCCTGACTCACTCACCCTCACTTCCAGTAACACCAGTCTGCGCCTCGAAAGCTTCCTGCTCACGGAGGAGTCGATCAAGGCGGCCCGCGCACGCTTAAGCAACGATGGCCTCGTAGTCTTCTACAACTTCTATCGCGAGGACTGGCTGGTGCAGAAACTGGCTAACATGGCAGGACATGCCTTCAACCAGGAGCCACTCGTCTCTACCTACGGTGGCTGGGGCCGTGCAGCCACCATCATGGTCGGTCCACGACTTAAAACTCTCCCGACGGGCATGTTCGGTCCCTATCATGAAACTGCTTCCAGCAGCAAAGACTTGCGCGTCATCGGCGAGGGCTACTACCCCTTGACAAACGACACTATGGCAACCGACGACTGGCCCTTCCTCTACCTGCGTGATCACAGCTTCCCCTTGATATATGTTCTTGGCCTTCTAATGGTGGCTTTCTATGCGCTGGGCGGCACACTGCTGCTTGCCCCACGCAAAACCCTACGCCGCTTCGACTGGCACATGTTCTTCCTCGGCGTTGCCTTCATGGTGCTCGAAGTCAAAAGTCTGACCACCTTCTCGCTCCTCTTCGGGAGTACCTGGTTTGTCAACTCGCTCGTCTTCTTCGCCATACTCAGCAGCGTACTGCTGGCCGTGCTCGTCAACAGCCGCCTCAAAATACGCCGCATCAGCATCTGGTATCTCTTGCTCTTCGGAGTCCTCGTCTTGAACCTTTTCCTACCGCCCGAAGCCTTACTGCTGGGCAACCCTATCGCCCGCTACTTACTCGCCAGCGTCCTGGCCTTCACGCCGGTCTTCCTGGCTAACATCATTTTCGCCAATTCTTTCCGCGAAAGCGAAAGCGCCGATATCTCTTTCGCCTCCAACCTCCTTGGCATTATGGTTGGTGGGGGCCTTGAGTACTTCAGTATGCTGTTCGGTTATCACTGGCTGCTTGTTCTGGTGATCATTTTCTATGCCTGCGCTTTGTTGCTGAGGCGCCGTAGGACTGGTAATGCAGGGGCAACAAGTGAAGGGTCCGCGCTCTCAGCACCAGTAGATAGCCTGACTGGTTGATTTGATGGGGGGATTGGAGGCGATGTCACTACATGCGCACTGTGAGCGTTTCGACAGCTCCTGTGGGTAGATCAATTACACGGATGGCGTGGTTGTTAGTGTCAGCTACGTAGAGTTTGCCTGCGGCGGCTGCAAGGCCGCCAGGTTCGTTAAATTGGGCACTATCAGGCGCGCCATCTTTGAAGCCGGCGACGCCAGTGCCCGCGAAGGATCGTACCGCGCGTGTCTGCGGGTTGAGTACTTTGATGCGATTGTTGTAGGTATCCGCCAGGTATAGCTGGCCATCTACGGCGCAGACTGCCTGTACATGTTGCAATAGCGCTTCATCGCCCACGCCATCGACGTCGCCGAAATCAAAGAGACCGGTGCCGACAAGGGTGGTGACACGTGGTGGGCCTGAGAGAGCAATCGCACGAACGGCGCTCGATTCGCTATCGGCCACATACAGTACGCGATGGTCATCGAGCGTTAGCCCATCAGGTTGCGCGAAGAGGGCTTCTTGATAGCTGCCATCGCGCAGCGCTTCGGGGCCTGCACCTGCGAACGGCGCGATGATGCCACTGGCGAGGTGCAGTATGTAGATGCGGTGTGAGCCCGCCATGGCGATGTAGAGATCGTCGCCATGGCACACGATGTCCCATGGCGAATTGAGCGCAACACTGCGTGCTGGCCCTTCTATGGGTGTATGTACCATGCCATATTGTTCGCCAGTGCCCGCTATCGTCTCTACCTGTTGCGTAACAAGGTTGACGCGCCGGATCAGATGATTCTCGGTATCTGCCACAAAGAGCGTACCCCCAGCAAGGGTCACTCCCTGGGGGCGATTGAACTCGGCTTGTGCAAATGTGCCATCTGTATGACCGGGCTCACCAGTGCCGATGATGTGCTGTACCTTGCCAGACAGGTTCGTTTCGACCAGGCGGTGGTGCGTTGAGTCACTGACGACGAGGCGGTCGGCTCTGGCATCGACTGCCACTTTGCCCGGAAAGGCCAGGAATGAGCCGGAGGTGGTCTGATGTGCAAAGCGCAAGGGGCGGTGATCCAGCAGTCCGGCGGCGTCAAATTCCGCAATCATCTCCCTAAGCAATGCCTTTCCAGCTTCCGGGTT
>VBHS01000025.1 GCA_005881295.1 Chloroflexota bacterium | reverse complement strand
CCTATGCTGGCCTTACTGGCACAGACAGCAATGAACGCTTGTTGCCTCCAAACGCCCTCCATGTGCGTATTCTCAATCACTGGACGAGCCAGGCGACAGGCGCTATCTATCCCTCCGGTTGGCAAATCGAGATCAACGACCCGCGATTATACACATCGCTGACTCTCACCCCTGAACTACAAAATCAAGAGCTCGTCGTCTACCAATCGACCGGCAACGCTTACTGGGAAGGTGCGGTGACAATCCGTGGTCATAGTGCAGGTACACAGGTGCAGGGCGAAGGCTATGTTGAACTAACGGGCTATGCCCACTAATCCCACTAAAAACTTCTTTGCGCGTTGAAGGCAAGGAAGTACCATAAGAAACGTCAGGCATATCCCTTCATATGGTATACTTTCCACGGCAAAAAGAGAATGGCCATCAATATAGCGGAAAATTAGTCATTTGTAGCAACATGTGTATGCGTTTTGCAAGCATGATGTATGACAATGTCATGAAATATATTGTTCCCTTGAATATCCTATGCTATACTAGAACAGTTCAGATGAGAGGTTCAACCATCCTGTGTGTAAATCCTTTCCTGGTATTCCAATAGTTCAGGACGGTTGGGTTGTAATCATTCTTGACTGTAACGATGTGGTAAATTAGGTACAGAGGACACTGATGGAGGCGAAAGCTCAAGCGCCCACCTTAAAAGAATCTACTATCGTCGAGCGCGTTGCTCGGAGCATCTCCAGCGTACGTGGAGCAAAACCAGATTATACGCGCCTGGCTACCGAACTGGAACCAGTGATCCCTTTCGATGTTTTCGGCGTTGTTTTATTACGCCATGACCGCCAGGCTGTACGCGTCACTATGTGCCAGCGTAGCGGTGGTAGCTGGGTAGCGCAGTACCGTCAACACCCACTCAGCGGCTCAAAACTAGAGCAAATATTGCCAGCTCCCACCACATTGGTATGCGACTATCCCTACGGGTTGGATGGCCCTCCTGCCCTCTGTGGCGATGCCCTCAGTAATGCCCACCAGTTGCGTTCGACGCTCATTGCTCCCCTTATTGTCGGAGACAAAGTATTAGGAACACTGGAACTTGGTAGTACTCTCCTTGATACCTACGCGGACCCAACGTTGCAGCGGCTCATTGATGCCGTTGTACACGTATTGGCAGCCGCTATTGATAGCGCTCAGGTCGGCGGAAGTGTGGAAATTCAGGATCGTCAGCGCCAGGCGCTTAAAGACGTCTCCAGTGCTCTTACCTCGAAAATGGACCTTTCTAGCGTCCTTGATCAAATTGTAGTCGGTATCGCCAGCGCCTTAAATGTTGCCTCAGCCATCGTAACCTTTGATCAACGGGAAATGCGCATCCATTTAGAAGCCCAATCAGGCCTCCACCCGCATATACTGCGTAATATCACGAACAGCAAAAGCGCTGTCTTTGAACAGAGCATCATTGGTTATACGCTGCGCCGCAGGCAGCCTTTCTTTTCCAACGATATCAGCACAGATGACCGTTTCCCCCTTAGCCGTGTCTTCACCATACAACTCGGTATGCGCTCGATCTTTAGTTACCCATTGGTGATAGGCACTACTGTCTACGGAGCTCTGCTGCTCTTCTCACCAGAGTCAGGTGGCTTTACACCTCTCAAAACCGATATTCTCTCACTCTTCGCCAGTCAGGCCACCATCGCCATACACAACGCCATGTTGCTCGAATCAGCGCATCAGCGCAGCCGTTTCCAGCAAGCCATTGAACAATTAGAACGAGCCTATCGGCAAAACACCGATGAGGAAGAGGTTCTGGCAAGAGTACGTCAGGAGACCGAGCGTACTTTCGGCATCAGCTTCACTAGCCTCCTCCACTTCGTCAGTGACCATCTGCTCACGCGTAGCGAGCGCGACCTGCATGCCGTATTTCATCCCACTCCGTCGCTACCTGAGGAACTCTCGTTACAGGAAAGCTCTTCTCAGTCAGAACATGAGCAGCAGCTCTCTTCCTTATTACAACAGCGGCTCGATGCCCAACCAGCAGAAGTTCATGCTCTCCAGGATGTACTTACAGAGGAAACACTATCTGGTTTTGATCAGTACAATCCTTCATCTCAAAATGATAGCATAGTGTTCCTCACTCAAACTGCTGAAGCAGCTTTAGCTCGTGCCGAAGTGCTGAGCGAGCTAGGTCGTCTCTTCACACAGTTAAATCTGTCGAACACCCATAGAAAAGATGCCTGGTTTGTCGTCGATCTCCTCGGGTTATGTATCTATATGAATCCAGCCGCGGAGGCCTTCTGTGGCATACGTATGGGTACCACCATAGAGAGTACGCTTGACGATATGTTCACCTATTTATTGCTTCGTATTCGCAATGCTGATGAAGTTCGTGCCTACCTGCACGATTTTAGTCACGGCAATGTTTACAGGCAGGACCTGCGCTGTGTCCTCGCCATAGAACCAGTTCATGGGCAATTGGGACCTGCCTCTTTTCACTTTCCTGCTCACGCGGCAGAGCTAGAAGGGATTCTAACTGCTCTGCAGCCATCGCGTAATTCCCTGCGCCTGGAGAGCGCTCCCTCTGACTATCACTATCAGTTCTCGCGTTATCCCCTCATGAACCAGCATGGTGTCCATATAGCGAACACCTTGCGCGTGCACGATGTCACAGAGCAGGTGCGCGACGAGAAAAACAAGTCGGCCCTTCTCTCCTCTGTCTCACACGACCTGCGCACTCCGCTTACCACGATCAAAGCTGCGGTAACGGGACTGCTGCAGGAGGACGTTGAATGGGATGAGCAGACCCGGCGCGAGATCCTCGAAGATATCGACACTGAAACCGAACACCTCACCGTTCTTATCAATGCGCTCGTCGAGATGTCACGCATCGAGATGGGGGCCCTCGTCCTGGATAAAGAATGGTGTGACGTCGTCGAGATTCTCCACGGAACCCTGGCTCGGCTCGAACGTACCCTCGCTGGCCGTTCTGTCCGTACCTCTCTGCAGCCAAATCTATCGCTTATCTACGCCGATCATGTTCAGCTTGAGCGTGTCTTCTATAACCTGATCGAAAATGCCATTCGTCATAGCCCCGATCATGCAGAAATACTTGTATCCATCGATATCGTCGACGAGAGTACACCTGAAACTCCCCAGCACTATCTACGTGCGAAGATCATCGATAGCGGTACGGGAATCCTGGCCGGTGAGCGTGACCGCATCTTCAATACCTTCTATGGCCTGAATTTACGTGGCAGTGGCCTGGGCCTGGCTATCTGCAAGGGGATCATTGAAGCGCACCAGGGGCATATTGGTGTGGAAACTGCCCCTGGCAATGCCGGCTCATGTTTCTTTTTCACATTGCCTATTCACTCATACAATGGTAAACCGGTTTCACCTGCAGGAGAAAGCAATAGCGTCTCCTCGTTGGATCAAGTAGGGGCCGACCTGGAAGCAACCCACACTTCCGGGCCACTCTCGCCTACTTCCCATTCATCATCTATCGGTGTTCACTTTGTTGCGCCCACGACGGAGGAGCAACTATGAAAGCCAAAGGTAAACGTATTTTGGTCGTTGATGATGAGTTACCCATTCAACGTATTTTACGCCGCAACCTGTCTGCCAGTGGCTATGACGTTCTGGTCGCCGACGACGGGGAACAGGCCGTGGAAATGGTTCGTGCGCATCAGCCTGATCTCATCTTGCTTGACCTCTGCCTTCCTGGCAAGATAGACGGCCTCGAAGTTTGCCGGCAAGTCCGCCTCTCAATGAAGACACCGATCATCGTGCTCTCCGCTCTTACCGAGGAAAAGCAAAAAGTTGAAGCGCTCGATCTCGGTGCCGATGACTACCTGACCAAGCCCTTCAGCAACGACGAATTACAGGCACGCGTGCGTGCCTGTTTAAGACGCGCCAGTTCTTCAGAAAATGGCAACGAATCATCAGGACAACCCGAGATTTTACAGAGTGAAGACGGTTATTTATATATGAACATGGTCAAACGACAGGTACGCGTGGGCGATCGAGACATCCGTTTGACCCCCACCGAATTCGAATTGTTGCGGCAATTAATGCTCTATGCTGGCAAGGTGCTTACACACCGCTCTTTATTACGAGCAGTGTGGGGCCCTGAATATGGCGAAGAAGCCGACTACCTGCGCGTATATGTGCGACAGCTGCGGCTCAAAGTGGAGAAAGAACCATCTAATCCACGTTATATCATCACCGAACCTGGCATCGGCTACGTCTTTCGCGGCAACGTAGTAGCGCGAAATGTTTAATAAAATTTTAATAACTCTCTCCTTTTTCTTAATATGGATCTAATTCACTATGGCGTACACTGGAGACTGGTGTACTTTTTCAAGCCATGGAGTGCAAAGATCAGTAGCCCGCTTTTCTCTTTTTCTTTCGCCACCGCGGGCGGCGAAACGGCAAGGGCAGAGACAAAGCCTCATATGAGGCACACATAGGGCACACTAGAGGATAAGCCAGTATGGAAGCTCAACGAAGATGTTCAAAACTTCAAGTGCTGATTACAAATCAGCAAAACAGCTTTGAACATGTTCTAACAACAAACATACAAAACTGGGGTCATCAGGCCATCGTGGTAACCCCATCCTCTATATTATCAGAAAGCCACGCCCACGGCGATGTTTTATTATTTGACCTGGACGAAGCCCTTCATAGCGCTTCACCCATAGAAAATGGCAACCCACAGGTACCTATCGCGTCAATGCTGTGGGCAGAGAACGGCATAAAGAAGGACGACAAACATTGGCGTCATGTTCGCCTCACAATCGCACTGAGCAGCCGTTCCGTCTCCCGTTCGACACTTGAACAAATAGGCGCTGTAGCGCTACTGCAAAAACCTTTCGAAATGAGCCGCCTGCAGCGCTATTTACGCGTCTTCCAAAAACTTCTGCTTGAAGGTGAAGAGACCCCATCTGTAGGCGAAAAGATACGTATTCTGGTCGTAGATGACGATGTAGCAATTGCTAATGCCGTAAAACAGTGCTTGAACGTTGAATCGAACTATGAAGTAGCCGTTGCCCATGATGGATTAGAGGCGCTGGAACAATGCCTCGATTGGAGACCGCATTGTATTGTCGCAGATTTGATCATGCCCTGGCTGGATGGTTATCAGGTCATTCGCTGCCTGAACAAGGCTTCGTTACATACCATACCTGCTTTTGTCATCATGAGCGCGTTAACTCAATTTGAGGCGCCGTGGAACCGCCCATACATGCGCGGTAACCACGTAGCGTACGTTGATAAGCCCTTTAACGTCGATCATCTACTCGCTGCCATTGAGCAGGTATGTTTAGATAGGGTCTGATACTTATTCCTCTCTCTTTCGTCCAAATCAAGAGAAAATGGAAAACTGCTACTAACCATCGCGTGTGGTAGCTTGTGGTAGAGTATTTGACTCGCACGCTTGACCGGGAAAGGAATAGAAGGAACTATGGAGCAGCAAGACCGCATTATGGATGGAGACTTACAAACATTAGGTCTCCAATCTATCCTGAAAATGCTTGCCCTGAGTGGGAAAACGGGAACACTCTTCGTCCATTCAGGTCCTGAAACACTCTCTATCAGCCTTCGTAAAGGCCAGATCGTCGCGCTGCGCGAAGAAGGCGTGCCTCAACCGGATTTGCTCGTTATGCTCTGTCTCGTCAATAAATTGGACCCTCAACGAGCACAAATGGTGCGCGAGCATGCAGGAGGTAACACGCAGGTCGCCCTTGCCATGCTTGTTGAACGCAATTGGATGAGCGCCGCTGAAATGCAGCGCCGCTTAGAATTTGCTGTTACCCAATCAATCAGTCACGCCTTGCGCTGGGTCAATGGTCGCTTCGCCTTCCATCGTCAGCTTGTGCCCATGGAAAACAGAATGCAAGCGCTCGACATCGACTCCACGCTCCTGGAAGCCCTACGTCAGGCTGATGAATGGGAAGAGATGGGCGAGACTCATTTGACCCGCACTACCGTCGCCCGCTGGCTGCCAGAAATCCATAACGATGTGCGTAGCCTTGGGCTCGGCCAGGAGTTTATCGAAGCACTCTGCCTCTCAAATGGTGAAATACCACTCCAGGCTATGGCGCTGGTTTTAATGACACCCGAGGCCCGCGTTGCGCGCATCATGACCCGCCTTCTCGAGCTTCGCCTCATCGAAATCGTTGACACCGCTCTGGAGAACGAAGTGCAACAGGACCTTTCAAACCTCATTATCAAGTGCCAGACAACATTAACACGCAAGCAGCAGTCCTCCAATCCAGAGCAGCATCTTCTCGGCCTCATCACTGTCCTCTCCGATTGTATCAACGGGTTGTTGGCCCATCATAGCAGGTATGCGAAAAGCTTGCGTGGGCGAGGACAGATACCTTATCCAGATGTGATACGCTATCTAGAGCGCCGTTTCTCCAGCCAGTTCCAACTCCTCGCGCAGCAATATCCCATCCTGGAAACCATTGAATTTACCAATGGGAGACTTGACTGTACCAGCATCCTTACCCTGGATAAATTGGTGAAAGGAGAGCAATTAGAAGAATTTTATTGGGAAGCCGTCCTCGGCCTGGCTGCCTTCTTACGCATGGTCTTCGCAGAGTTATTACGTGACGAGGTGGGCAATTCACATACCGGCCGCAACCTCAATTTCGCCTGGAAGGCCTTCCTGACCGAAATTGACCAGGAAATTCATCAGTACCAGGTCTACCGGGCGCAGCACAACGCGCAGGTGACCCGTGGCCGTGATCCCGCTCAACCTGCCCCCATGGGTATCACACAAAATTGGAATCATGTCCCTGATAATGAAGGTGGTCCCTACAGGCCACCTGAGTCTCGTAGGAGGTTAATCTAATGGCTGAACCGACAGTACTGGTTGTGGACGATAGTCCTACTGTGCGTAAGATCGTCCAGATGACCCTGCAGCGGGAGCATATTAGAGTGATTACTGCTGGAGACGGTCTCAGCGCCCTCACCTCAGTTGCCGACGAAATGCCCGCCCTGATTCTGCTCGATATACAACTTCCTCGTATGGATGGGTACCATATTTGCCAGATAATACGCAAAAACTTGCAGTTTCGTCAAATACCGATTATTATGCTCAGTGGGAAGGATGGTTTGTTCGACAAGATGCGTGGTCGGCTCGCTGGTTCAACAGAATATCTCACTAAACCTTTTGACTCAGCAGAATTAGTACGCACCGTAAAAAAACATCTTGTGAACTGGCAAGAACGTATGCCCCCACAACATGAAGGAATGCGTACTCGCCTTCGACGCCGTGGCTAGGCGTTGTCCACGTTTCCTGTAGTAGGTGTAGTAGGAGGTTCTACAGGTGAATGTGCGTTAGTGGAATAGCCTTTATTTCCCATTTCACTAGCGTAACTGGCATATCGGAAAGGTATAATAATGATGCCTGGACAGAAGATTCTCGTCGTAGATGATAGCTGGACAGAGTTGACCATGATTGCGACTCCACTGCGTAATAGTGGCTTTGAAGTGGTTACGGCTGTTGACGGTGACGAAGCTGTCGAAAAAGTGTTTAAAGAACATCCACAATGTATCGTACTGGATGTCGTCTTACCAAAACAAAACGGTTTTCAGTTGTGTCGTAAACTCAAAAGCTCGGAAGCGAGTAGACACATCCCGATTATTTTGTTAACAAGTAAAAATACTCCCCTCGACAAATCCTGGGGGTTAAGACAGGGCGCAGATCTGTATATGACAAAGCCATTTAATACCGATGAATTAGTAGCTAGTGTGCGCAGTCTGGTGTAAAGAAGCTCGGGTACCCGCACTTGGTACCCTCATTACACCTCTAGAGAATATGCCCGGCGACTCGTGTTGTCGCCCAAGGAGTTTTTTTGTGGCCAGCGATGATCAAAAAATACGGCAACGGGATGCTTTGATGCCACAAACTATGCCGGCTTCCCAGCGACCAGGAACTCAATCAAGTGGTCTTTCCCCTGACTTTCACGGGAGTCAGCGAAACTCCCGCGCAAATTCCATGCTGGCATTGCAGTCTCAACTTGCTCAAATCTCACAATCTCGCCCTGCTAGCGCCGATCAGGGAGCGATATCAGCTGAGGTTGTCGGTGAGCAATACTTGACCTTCTCATTGCTGGATCGAGAGTTTGCCCTTAAAGCTGAACATATTCAGGGTGTAGAACGCTTAGTTGATGTCACCTCCGTTCCCAATGTCGCACCCTGGTTGAGAGGTGTGATCAATCTGCGCGGCTCGATCGCCTCGGTGGTGGATCTTCGCAGTTTCCTGGATATGGAGCAGCTCCCCTACAATCCACGGACTCGTTTGTTGTCGGTGCAGTTCAATGAAATGGTGATTTGCCTGGTTGTGGACGGTGTCAGTGAAATGATACCCATTCCTCCTACCGCTATTACCGACATAAGCGTACGCCACGCCGCTATACCACAATGGGCTATTCCTTATGCTTCTGGGGTCGCGTTGATTGATGGACGTGTGATTGTGTTGATAGATGCCGCACGCTTGCTTTTCTCAGATAAAATGCAGCGTTACGAAGCCCAACCATAATATTTTTTGAACGTGTTAATTATAGACGTATTTTTACACACAGGAGGCCTGGCGATGAATCCTGATCGCAATAGAGGCGGAATGACTGTCAATGGGCTGATGCAGCTAGGGCTATTTCTTTCAGCCGCAATTCCAGTCATCATGATCGCTTTTCTGGGAGTATTTGCCTCACAACGAATCCAGAGCAGTAATAACGGCGATTCCACGACTTTTGTACTGGTTGTTGTTGCCTGTGCAATCGTGGCCCTCATCGGAGTACTGACCGTCAATTATTTTGTTCAGCGCGAAGTCAAAAGTCGATTACTTGGACTTGTTGACGTCTGCCGTGATTACGCCGGCGGAGATCGCACCATTCGCGCTGTGGTCAACGGCGAAGACGAGTTCGCTATGCTCTCGATGTCGCTGAATACCCTTCTTGATAATCAAGGAACCTCGCAAAGTGGAGTCTCATTTGGCTCCAATGGCAATGATGCTGCTGCGCTACAAGCGCAGATCGAGAAACTGCTCCAGGAAGTTAGCGCCGTCGGTGATGGCGACCTGCGCGTCCAGGCCGAAGTAACACCAGACACCCTCGGCGTTTTGGCCGACTCGTTTAACTATATGATCGAAGAACTTGCCAAGGTCGTCGGACGCGTCCAAACAACAGCTGTGCAGGTCACTAACGCGACTCGCCGCATCATTGATCGCTCCGATGAACTCACCCAGGCATCTGAAACCCAGGTGGCTCAGATTTCTCAAACGACCGAAGCCGTCGAAGCGCTGGCTATCTTCATTCAAAACGTGGCTCGCAATGCTCAACTCAGTGCTGAAGCAGCTCAAGAAGCCCTGCGCAACGCCAATAGTGGTCAACGCTCCGTTCGTCAAACGATTGAAGGTATGGTCGTCATTCGTGAAAACGTCCAGGAAACCTCGAAGAAAATCAAACGTCTCGGCGAGCGCTCCAATGAAATCGGCGAAATTGTTCGTATCATTGAAGACATCGCCGATCAAACGAACCTGCTTGCTCTCAACGCCGCCATTCAGTCAGCTATGGCCGGTGAGCACGGACGAGGATTTGCAGTCGTTGCAGACGAAATCCGTCTTCTCGCCGAACGCTCGACTGAGTCTACCAAGCGTATCGATACCCTCGTCAAAAGTATCCAGGGCGATACCTATGAAGCTGTTGTAGCTATGGAAGATAGCACGCAAGAGGTCGTGAAAGGTTCGCAACTCGCTGATGAAGCCGGTCGTTCACTTAACTCGATCTACACCGCCGTCGAACGACAGGCGCAAATGATCGAAAGCATAGCTCGCGCCGCGAATGAACAGACATCGGTCTCTGAAGCTGTCGCTGTTGCCATGGGTCAGATCTCTGACATCACTCGCCAGACCAACATCGGCACACAGGAAGCCGCCGCCAGTGTGAGCTATCTTGCCGAGCTTACAGAGCAACTACGTGCCTCGGTCTCTACCTTCCGCCTACCAGACCGTGGCAACGAGATGATGGCTGCGTTCCCAGGTATGACATCTGTGGCAGAGCTGCAAGGAGGAAATGGTAACCAAATCTTCCCACCAGCCCTCGGCCCAGGTCCCGAAAACAACTGGGCGCAAGATTTCGCTGGCAATTTCCCACCACTTCCAGAACCTGGCAACTCGGGTTCGCTGGTCGCACTCTCCAGCCGTAATGGACAGTTTTCCTATAATAATCAGCCAGATTTCGGCCAGCCGTCGTTTAGTAGCCAGCCGGACTTTGGTGGGCAGCAATCCTTTGCTAGCCAGCCCGGCTTTAGTCAGCCGCCCTTTGGTGGCCAGCAGGGGTATGCTAACTCACAGCCGTTTGGTGGTCAGTCATTCTCTGGTCAACAGGGTTTCAGCGAGCAGCCCTCGTTTAATAACCAGCAGAGCTATGGTGGGCAGCAATTCTTTGGCGCCAACCAGTACCAGCCAGGTTTCGGTGGTCAACAATCTTTCGATAATCACCCTGGCTTTGGCGAAGTAAGTGGATTTGAGCAGCCACAGGGCCAACAGAACTTCCCTGCCTCAAACCAGGGAGCCAATCCGCAACAACCAAATTCTGGCTCGCTGCAAAACCAGCAGCAAGCACAATTTCAAGCCTCTCGTCAGCGTTGGCAAAGAGGTGCTCAACAGAATCAAAATCAATCGCCGTTTGGTCAGGATCAGGCTCCATTCCCGAATAATTGACAGCTATGAGAAATAGTGGAATGTGTAGCTAGAAAAAGTGGGTACGCGCAAAATGTCGGATACATTTGATAAACTTTCTGTACTCGATTCGTTTATCGAAGAAGTGAATAGTTATTTGCCAGAAATAGAGTCCAATCTCGAAAGTTTGGCACAGTCGCCCTCTGGCACAATGCCCGGCTACATGGACGCTATTGAGGAAACCTATCGCCGTACCCATACTATTGGTGGTTCTGCTTCGATGATGGATTTCCCCGGCCTGGCCCATGTTGCCCATGGTATGGAAGATATCCTCGGCGATATATTAGATGGGGTATCTACCCTTGATGCTCCTACGATTGGCCTCTTGCAACGATCCCTCGGGAGAATGCATAAACTCCTTCAAGGAATACACGCCGGTATCGATGAAGAAGCAGTCATGGCTGAAGACGATGCTGATTATGTCCGCTATCGTGCTCTTACAGAATCTTCAGCTTCAGCGCCATCAGTCGCCAATGGTAATACGCATGGCGCTCCGTTGCTGCCAGCCTCCATTCCATCCCCTGTCGACATGCCAACACAAAGCGCGCCAGCGGTTTCTTCGATGCCTTCACTTGACGAGGTTTTAGCTTCCTTCCGCACGACGCCTGTAACAGCCGGTGAGGATATAGCATGGCCTGAAGAGCCTGCTCCTGCTGAACCCGGATCCGCTGACTTTGGCCATCAGCCAGAACAGGTTGCAGAACCTGCTCAACCTGAAACAAGCTTTGTTCCCGAACCTTCAAATCCAAGTGCCCTGGAAATACTGGCCGCTACCACAGCAACATGGCCAGCCTACTCTCAAAACAACATCGAAAACAGCCCTGCCGGGTCACCAGTAGCGCCTCCTCATGATGAAAGCGTTTCGCTTCCGGCTTCCGCTAGTGAAGACGTAACCGATCCCAAACAACCTTCCCTCGTTCAATCTGCACCAGCGCCCCTGCCTGCTGATCTTGCACTCCCGGTAGAGTTCAACGAAATGCACGAGGAGACCCATTCCCTGGCTGTACAGGCCTCCTCTCTTAGAGAAATGCTCAAACAACTGCGCGTGGCTATGTCCGTAATCGAAGCCCAGCGCACGGAATTCAAGGGCTTTCTCGATGGCTCCAAAGATGCCCTCGATCGTATGGAAGATTGGGCTGGACAGGCAATGGGGCTTAATCTTCGCAATAGCCCCGAACATGTTCGGCGTTATCTGCCCCTCTCTGTCATGTGGGTCTCAAATACTAAGCTGAAAAAGGTACTTGAGCTTCTCACACAGATTACTAGCGGTGTCGAAATGACAGACGAGCAGATCCACATCGTACTGCAACAACTCTTTGCCTCCATTGAATCGTGTGGTAATGCCTTTCAGCAGCTTCAGGCTCAAAGCTCTTCGCATATCTTCACACACGATCAAGGCTGGACCCCATGGGAGATGCGCGTCTCGCGTGAAGCAGAGGCAATGCGTGAACGTGTAACCTTTGAACGGCGCGGTGACCTTGCAGCTCTGCGCACTGAAATCGAGGCCGCTGTTCGCGAGGAATTTCGACGAGAACAAGAGGCGAAAATACGCGAAGAAGTACGCCGCGAATACGAAATACGCCCACTGACTCTTGCCGCCCGCTCAGAGCTGGAGCGGCAATTACGCAACGAAATTCACCAGGAGTTTGAGGCAAAGCGGCAATTGCTGGAGCGTGTCTCCGGTACAGATAATGTCGAAACCATCCAGGAACTCGAGAACAGGCTTCGCAGTGAAATTGAGATCGCCTGTCGTGTCAGCTCCCGTGCCACCTGTATCATCGCAGGCCGCTTCTGCTCCAGCGGTACCGTCGCGTACTCAACCTGCTGCCCAGAAGCCATTGACTTCTGCTTCGGCTTTTACTGGGGACTTTGGGGAGGAAGCGTCAGAAATCTTCCGTTTAGAGGCCGAAGAGCATCTACAAACGATCATTATGCACGTGGCCGCTCTCGAGAAGTCTCCGACAAATCGTGAAATTATTCAGGGTATTCGCCGTGCCACCCATACACTCAAGGGTGCTGCTGGCATGATGGGCTTCCGTGCTATCGCCGACCTCTCCCACATTTTCGAAGATCTGCTCGATAGCATCATGGAGGGCACTACCACAATTTCATCTGCTGTACTCAGTCTCATACTTGATACATCAGAGACACTTGATTTGCTTATTACAGGTAGGAGCTCCGATCCACGTGATGAAGAAGCCAGCGTTCAATTGCTTCGCGTTCGTTATGAAGAGCTTCTCGGCCAAAGTGCACTCAGAGATGCTGGCGTGGAAGACGTTGATGTCGATGAAATGAACGAAGAAGGCCTCATGGATGACGGTTCCACCGTTGCCGGCGTCGTCGCTGGCTCTCAATCCATGGAGACAAATGTCCAGCGCGCCGCTCGTGGTGATCTCAGTGTTCGCGTGCGCCTCCAGAAACTCGATGAACTCGTCAACCTCTTCGGTGAACTCCTGGTGAACCGTAGTATTCTGGAAGAGCGTGTCCATCGTCTCGTACAGCTTGTCTCCGATGTTGGCATCAGTAGTAATCGCCTCAAAGATGTCGGGCAAAAGCTCGAAAGCAGATTTGAAGCTGCAACACTACCCAGTGGCCATTCTGTGCAGGTAATGCCAGGTGAAGGTTTACAAGGTAAACTCGCTAACGCTAAAAATGGTAACAAAAACCGCGCTGAACCAGAACATCTCGCGGAATTTGATGAACTGGAACTCGACCGCTATACCGAATTCCACCTGCTCGCTCGTGGCTTAAGCGAAGGCATCTCGGATATGGCAACACTCAGTACAGAGATGGAAGCAATCATACGAGATTGTGAAGGTGTCTTCGCCCGTGAGAATCGTCTTAATACCACTTTCCAGGACCGTTTGATGAAAGCGCGCCTGGTTCCTCTCTCAACCATGACTCCGCGTCTCTACCGCGCTGCTCGTGCCGTTGCTCTCAAGCAACATAAAGAGTTCGAGTTCCTTCTGGAGGGCGAAGAAACAGAAGTAGATCGCACCGTCAATGAAGAAATTGCCGGACCATTGCTGCACCTCATGCGTAATGCTGTGAACCATGCCATCGAAACGCCGGAAGTTCGTATCCAGAAGGGCAAACCACCTGCTGGCCAGATTAAACTCTCCGCCGCCTATGAGGGCAATCAGGTCGTCATCACCGTACGTGACGATGGCGCCGGTATCGATCCAGACCGTGTACGCAATGCCGCTATCGCTCGTGGGCTCATTCGCGAAGATCAGATACTCGATGACCATGATATTATCGAACTCATCTTCCGCCCAGGCTTCTCAACTGCCGAAGTACTAAGCGAAGAGAGTGGTCGTGGCGTTGGCCTCGATGTCGTTCGCGATAGCGTTTCACGCCTGAGAGGAACGCTTGTCGTTGAGTCAATGCCAGGTCAGGGCACTGCATTTACTATGAAGTTCCCCACCAGTTTAGCTATCCAGAGCACGATGATGGTAACGGCTGGTGGCCAGCAGTTCGCCATTCCGACCGTGCTCGTCGAATCCATTGGCCGTCTAGATAACTTCAAGCGCTCAACACTTGGTGGCAAGCCGGCTATTCTGGTGCAAAACGATCTTTATCCATTGAATACACTTGCCCAACTTCTCTCGTTGCCAGGAAGTCCTATTGACGATAAAGCGCCATTACTCCTGGTGAATGCGGGTGGCTACAAAGTAGCCATGGTCGTTGATGATATCAAAGGTAAGTTGGATGTCGTGATGAAGAACCTCGGGCCTCATTTGCGCAACGTTCACGGCATAGCTGGAGGAACGGTGATGGGCAATGGGCGCGTCGTCCTCATCCTTGAGCTAATCGAACTACTCGCCACCCGTTCGAAGCTGACTGGGAGCGCGACAACCTCGGCCTCTGCTCCCATCTATCGAGACGGTATGGTCGTTCCGCCGCTGCCAGCAAGCTCCAGGACAGGTGCTCTACCATTGCCTGCTCAACAGCTGGCCGCAGCTTCAAAACCACCGGCTACGTCAGCTTCCTTTCAGGCAGAGTACGGAAAGCACGTGCTTGTGGTAGATGATAGTCCCAGCGTTCGTCGTGTGGTCAGCAATATGCTCAAACAGCGCGGTTGGGAAGTCCAGATGGCGCGTGATGGCGTAGAGGCCCTGGAAATGATCTCCCATCAGACGCCAGCAGTCGTGCTGCTCGACATAGAAATGCCGCGCATGGATGGCTACGAACTGATTTCAACCGTCCGGGCCCAGGAACAATATCGCACGCTTCCGCTTGTCGTATTGACCTCGCGCGCCGCCGCCAAGCACCAGCAGCGTGCCATCCAGTTAGGCGCCAATTCCTACGTGGTCAAGCCATACCAGGATGAAGAACTTATCAACACGCTCAACACCCTGGTCTACGGCGCCCCCGCCCGCTAGAATTTACGGGCCGCATGGGATGTAGCCGTGACTGTGTCTACATCCCTTGCGGCGCAAAAAGAAAGAACCATCTACCATGGGAGTTGAACGAGCCGTTACACGCTGGCACATCCAACACCAGCAAATACTCAACGAAATCAAAACCCTGGAGGCAAAACTCGCTGATCACCAGGAAAAACAAAGCCACGAGCAAGAGCTTACTCAACAACTGATAGAGGCGCGGAAAAAACTCAACCAGCTCGGCCCCTGCCCCAAACCAATGATGGGCTAGAAGACATCAACCCGAACCCACTATCCAGCCACAGCCTCGGCAATCAACCTCCCCATCTCCTTCGTTCCCACAATCACCTTACCCTCCTCGCGCAAATCCTCCGTTCGGTAACCAGCCTCCACAATCCCCTTCACGGCCTTCTCAACTGCATCCGCCTCCTGCTTCAAATTGAACGAAAAGCGTAGCATCAAGGCAAGCGACAAAATTGCGGCAATAGGATTCGCCTTCTCCTGCCCCGCAATATCAGGAGCGGATCCATGAATAGGCTCATACAAGCCAAACAACCCAAACTCCGTGCGTCGTGTCCCAAGACTTGCCGAAGGCAGCATCCCCATAGAACCTGCCAGCATCGAAGCCTCGTCAGTCAAAATGTCACCAAACATATTCTCTGTCACAATCACATCAAAACTTGCAGGGCGACGGATAAGATGCATCGCGCAAGAATCCACCAGCAGGTGCTCCAACGTCACATCGGGATACTCCCCCGCCACACGATCTGCCGTTCTTCGCCATAGTCTCGATGAACTGAGCACGTTCGCCTTATCTACCGACGTAACCTTCTTCCGTCGTTCTCGCGCCAGATCGAATGCCGTTCGCACAATGCGCTCGATCTCAGCTTCCGTATAAATCAGCGTGTCGATAGCATCGAGCCCCTCTGCCGTCTCACGAATTTCACTGGGTTTTCCATAATAGATTCCGCCCGTCAATTCGCGTACAACCAGGAGATCAGTCCCCCGTAAAATATCAGTCTTAAGAGTAGAAGCATTCAATAAGGCATCAAATGGACGAATGGGACGGAGATTAGCATAAAGAGCCAGCTCTTTCCTTAAGCGAAAGAGCGCGCGCTCAGGTTGTATCTTCGCATTCGGTCCCTCGTAGCGAGGAGCGCCACCGACCGCACCAAATAAAATAGCATCGCTCTCCTGGCAAAGCTCCATTGTTGCATCAGAAATAGCGTCACCCTCGGCATCTATTGCCGCGACCCCCACCAGTGCCTCTATCGTATTAAAAACATGCCCATAACGCCTGGCCACTGCTCCCAGGACACGCACGGCCTCCTCTGTCACCTCGGGGCCGATACCGTCCCCCGCTAAGACCGCAATCGCATATGTTCCCAAGTCTGTTCCCTTCTTCCTAAGCTTCAAAATAACTTTTAAACGCTTGTTTTGATCAACCTCGTCAGATAATCCACAGCACAGCTCATATGTGCCTTCAGCAAACCAAACGGTCTCTCGCAGTATAGCAACCTACCGTAAAGATCGTCAATACCGGGCCCCGGATTCAAAATATATTCTTGACAAAAGTAATTCACTAACATATAATTAGTATCTATAGGGAAGTGAGTATTTTTAGGGAACTAATCCTGATGAATTACTTTCCTTCGACGACAAACAAGCTATATGAGAGGCTCTACCAAAACAGGAGCCTATGTTTGAAAGGAGTATCCAAATGCCCTGGGAAATTGACCCGGTTCATTCGCAAGCCACCTTCTCTGTGAAACATATGATGTTCAGCACTGTCCGGGGACAATTTAAAGTCCTCAGCGGTCATCTTCACATTGATGACCAAAACCCGCAAAATTCGTGGGTCGACGCACAGGTCGACGCAGCCAGCATCGACACCCGTGATGAAAGACGTGATGGCCATCTTCGCTCACCAGATTTCTTCGACGCGCAAAATTATCCAACCCTTACCTTTAAGAGCACCAAAGTCGAGCACACCGGGGGCAACGAGTACAATGTAACAGGAGACCTGACGATGCGCGGTGTCACCCGTCCTGTGACCTTCAAAGCAGAATACCTCGGTCAGGGTAAAAATCCGTGGGGTTTAACGGCAGCGGGCTTATCTGCAAAAACAAAGGTTAACCGCAAAGACTGGAACCTCAACTGGAACCAGGCCCTTGAAGCTGGTGGCTGGCTCGTGAGTGATGAGGTGACTATCGAGATTGATCTCGAGACCGTCCAGAAACCCGAGGAAGCGCAACAGGCAGCCGCAAAAGAGGCAGCCACTACAGAACAATAATCTTCCCCACCATTAGCTGGCAAAATGTAGGGGCGGTCTTTGCGGTCGCCCCTCACCCCCCCAGCGCCCTCTCCAGATCCCCCATAATATCACCCACATCCTCGATCCCCACCGACAATCGAATACACCCATCCGTAATCCCAATAATCCTGCGTTCGGCCTCCGATAAATTCCTGTGTGACGACATCGCTGGATAGCTCACCAGCGACCAGGCATCACCCAGCGTTGTCGCAGGCAGAAGGAGCCGCAACCTGTCCATAAAGCGAAACACCGCATCCCTTGACTGCTCCTTCAATTCAAAAGAAAGCAGTCCACCGTATCTTCCCTCACCAAGCAGAGTCGTCGCCAGTTCGTGGTGTGGATGACCCGCCAAACCTGGATAATGTACCTTCGCCACCGCCTGGTGTTCTTGCAAGAACTGGGCCACCCTCAACGCATTGCTACAGTGTCGTTCCATGCGCAGCGTTAGCGTCTGTAACCCCCGTTTAATCAGGTGAGAGTCGAACGGGCTAAGCATCGCACCCAGGATAATGGCATAGTTCCGCAGTTGATCCAGTAATGAACGTTTCGCGCTGATCACCAACCCTGCCGTGCTATCGCCATGTCCGCCCAGATACTTCGTCGCGCTATGCACCACCAGGTCAAATCCATGTTCAATCGGCCTCACCAGGAATGGCGTCGTAAAAGTGCTATCCACCACGCTGACCGCCCCGACCTCTCTCGCCGCCGCGCTGATAACGTCAAGGTCAATGACTTTAACCAGTGGATTTGAAAGCGTCTCCACGTAAACCACGTCAGGTTGCTCTGCGCGAATAATATCGCCCACGTCACGTCTGTACAGGTCATGCGTCACCACTTCAACGCCCAGCGGCACAAACGCCTGCCGCAACAGGCTGGTCGTGGCCCCATAGAGATCCTTTGCCGCCAGAATCTTGCTGCCTGCAACAAGTCCGCCTGCCAGCAGCGCGGCATGAATTGCTGCCATTCCAGAGCCGAAAGCTATCGCCCCAACACCCCCTTCCGCCTGTGCCATCACAGTCTCTAGAGCAAAAGCATTCGGATTCCCTTGCCGCGCATAGACAAAGGCCGTCTCACCCTTTTCTTCCGACAAACTAGTATCGAAAGCCCGGTCAAGTGTCTCAGCATTGTAATGAAGATACGTCGTACTCGTATAGATAGGCTGTACCGTCGGCACCCCTTTACGACTCCCACTCCCCTCTTCTCGCTCTCGTTCATACCCATGTACCAGTAATGTCTCCAATGTCCAGTCCCTGTTGTTAGATCGCTTCATGTAAAACCCCTTGTCGTAGATGAAAGAAAAAGATACCGTCCCATATCTCCTACTGCCAGCGACGCGCATGCATAAATACAAGGGAGCCAGTAGGGAACTCCAATGAAATCTGGATGGAGGTAAGAGAACGCTCCCGCAGCCACCAGCACCATTTCAACCAGTATACCAGTAATAGCCGTTACTAATGAAAGCACGACATTTTGCCAACCTCTCCCCGTCACAAACCAGAAGTTCAAATAAATGATCGTTATCAATCCGGCTTTAGCGTGAGAATCAATGCTGGTAGCGCTCACCACGTAAGCCAGCAATACCCACACCAATTCCACGATACAGAGCATAAGTTGTCGAGGCACTCGTCTTTGGCCCAACAAAGGATCAACCATCGGATGTGAATAACCTATGGCCACAGCCGCCACTCCGAATAGCAGCGGTACCCACCATGCCAGCCCAAAAAGCACCGGAACAGCATAATGTTCCACCTTGCTATGTACATGAAATGCATCCAGTCCCGTCCCCAGCACAGCTCCCAGAAGAAAGAGCCAGCATATCGCCCAACCCTTCGCCGACGGCATTATGCCCTCCTGTTCCAAAAAACTCGCTTCTCATTATACATCTTACAATATCCCGAGCACGTAACATACTTGCATATCCAGCACTGCACATTGCAATGTAGTAGAATACGAGTAATCGGGTTCAAACGAACAAACAGTAAGGGAGCCTTGCAGGGATGCTTCCTAACTCATAAAGCCTCCCAGGAGTGAGCGAGGACGCGCTTGGGAGAGCGGATCAAGTCAGGACGACCTGCCTGCTGAAATGACAGTAAGGAATACCATGAGCGAGGTAGAACGCTTACCCTCTTATAGCGCACGAGAGGGGCCACTTTGGAGACGCTATCTTATCGATAGCGTGCTGGCGATATTGGGTTCGCTCCTGATAACAACAATCATA
>VBHS01000103.1 GCA_005881295.1 Chloroflexota bacterium | reverse complement strand
TGGCCGACATCTATCACATCCCCACAGCGCTCTCGCTGGTGGTGATCGCGGTGGTACTCGCCGTCGCCGTTGTTGCTTCAGTCGTGCGAGCGCGCCGGCTTGAGACGAGAAATACAGAGCCTGAAAAGCAGGCGGGCGAGGAGTCTGCCAGTGAAATCATGTCCAGGAGATAGCAGCATCCTATGCTAGAGCGAGAAGAGAACTTAGCGCCCAGCACCAGGCTCACAGTTCGAAAGTTTTAGAAGATCATTTTCTCAGTTCCATCTCAGATACTACACAGGATCAATTCACCCGAGTGCGATATGCTATGTACGTCTCACCTGGCATGGGTCAGGAGAGATCAATCTACATCGAAAAAATCCCTGGTGGCCATCCAGGTGAATACACATCAGAAGGAGAATGAATAATATGGCTCTAGCACTTGTCATGGCGAGTATCCTGGGGACACTCTGGGCATGGATCGTCTGGATCGTTGTCGGCGGTCTGGCAGGCGCAATTGCTGACCGCTTGATCCAGGGCGATAAGTTGGGTATCCTGGGAAACATCGTTATAGGTATTATCGGAGGTTTGATTGGTGGGGCTATCCTTGGCCTATTCGGGCTCGGAGGCGAGGGCATCATCTGGACCTTCATCACAGCATTTCTCGGCGCTGTTCTCTTGCTCTGGATCATCAACGCCCTAACTGGCGGCCGCGGGATAGGCAAGCGCGCCAGGCGCTGGTAAACAATCCCTTGTTGCAGGCTCTCACCCTCATGTGGGATCCTACAGCAAGGTAAAGTGCTTCGTTACAACACGGCATTGCTCCGAGCTTCTATGCTATACTGCCAATACAGCGTGAAGCACACCAGCGGTTCTGTATATCGACAATGAGTATCTAAATGAAAGCGGCCATGCATACACCTCAGGCATCGGAGCCAAAGCGGGTCCTCCCCCGTTCGCTGCGGCTGCGGTTGATACTTTGGTACGGTTCACTCATAGCCGTTGCACTGGGATTCTTTGCGCTCCTTTTCCTGCTACTGACAACTGATGCCATTAACCAGAGCGTGAATGACGCGGTACGTACTGAGGCGCGAGTCGCCATGCTGGACGTGTTAGATGACCTATCTGCTTCTCCACCGTACTGGAAAGGTCCATTGACGATGCGCGTCGACACGTACCGTGATCCAGGCGTCGCGGTCGAGGTCATGGATGCTCAGGGCCAGGTGCGTTATCTCTCTACGAGCGGTACGCGTATTCCGCTCGAGAAAAATATCGCCAGAACCGTGCTCGCTGGCCAGCCATCTGTTTCGTATGATACGGTGGTGGATGGTCAGCACGTGCGAGTAGAAGCCCTATCCATTCGTGCGCCTGTGCATGGGGTGAGCGGGAATGCCAGTGGCGTGCCAATGGGAAATGGGCCGGTGATCGGCGTGCTGCTGGTCGCGAAGTCGCTCGCCGATGTCGATGCAACTGTGCTTTTGTTACGTACGCTCCTCCTGCTCTCTGGTGTCGCCACACTGGTGGGAACACTGATAGCAAGTTGGATCATCGCGACACGCGTGCTAAGCCCTCTTTCGGAACTCATGGCGACGGCAAGATCCATTGCCTCCTCCACCGTCCGTGGCACACGCATTGGCAACTTGAGCCAGCGCGTACCTCAACCTCGTAGTTACGACGAGATGGCCCAGGTCGTGGATACATTCAATGAGATGCTCGCGTCTTTGGAAAGCGCTACGCAAGCGCAGCGCCGCTTCGTCGCCGACGCATCGCACGAATTGCGTGCGCCGCTCACCACCATCCAGGGCAACCTTGCCTTCTTGCAGCGCCACCTGGATGAGTTGCCGGCAGAGGAGCGCCGTACCATGCTTGCCGATGCACATGGGGAGACGTTACGGCTCGCGGAACTCGTGGAGGAACTGTTGCTCCTGGCCCGTGCTGATGCCAGCGTTGATACATCGTTCGTAGCGCAGGCGGAAGAGACAGTGGCAGAGGAAAGCACGCGTCACGAATCACCTGTCGAGCTTGATCGCGCTGTGATCCAACTGGTGCGCCAGTTGCGCAGGCGACTGGGCGTCGAAGGATCGAAGTTGAAGCTAGAGATCGGCCACATTGAGCCGGTGCGAGTGCGCGGAGATGAAGAGAGCCTGCGCCGGATCACGTTGATCCTGCTCGACAACGCTATCAAGTATACACCGATCAGCGATGAGGAAGGCGCGAACCGTGTCATCGTTTCGCTGGAGCGAGCCAATGGACAGGCCGTGCTGCGAGTGTGTGATACCGGCATCGGCATCGATCCTGCCGATTTACCGCACATCTTCGAGCGCTTCTACCGAGCCGATCGCGCGCGCTCGCGCCAGGGCACAGGATTAGGCCTCTCCATCGCGCAGACCCTGGTGGAGCAGCTTGGCGGTCATATCACTGCCCAGAGCACTCCTGGCGAAGGCAGCACTTTCAGCGTCTGGCTCCCCCTTGCCTGAAGTCGACTCAATCTTCCTGTGCGCTACTGTAAACTATCGTTTCTCCTTCTTGCAACTGCACCTCGGGTTCTGGCATTTCCTCTCTGGGTACAATACGATATCCTTCTTCTCCATGCGCGGCAATGTCAAGTCCTACTGCTTCCTCTCTATCGGTAACTCGCAAGCTCATAAAGGAGAGAAGCTTCAGCAGGAGAAATGTGACGACAAATGAATAAGCGGCAGTGACTACAACCGCGATGATTTGTGTGAGGAGTTGCCCTGGATTGCCAAAGAGCAATCCATTTGCTCCCGCGCTATTGATCACCTTCTCAGCAAATACGCCTGTCAGTATCGCGCCAGTCACGCCTCCCATCCCATGAGCAGCCCAGACATCGAGTGTGTCGTCTATCTGCGTCCCCTTGGTACGGAAAAGCAGCATCAGGTAGGTCACAAGACCACCGATCACTCCAATAGCAATGCTGGAGAGGGGACCGACAAATCCACTAGCCGGGGTAATAGCAACCAATCCACACACGGCTCCGGTTGCTGTTGCCAGGGCGCTTGGTCGTCCATTCTGAACCCAGCTTAGAGCCATCCATGTGAGTGCCGCGGCGGCAGCAGCTGTGTTAGTGACAACAAACGCGCTGACAGCCAAAGGCGAAGCCGCCAGGGCGCTTCCAGCATTAAAACCGAACCAGCCGAACCAGAGCAGGGCTGCGCCTAGAATGGTGAATGGAACGTTATTGGCCTCCGTCGCTTCTCCCCTCTTGAAGCCTAGTCTCTTTCCAACGACGATGGCCGCCGCTAGCGCGGCAAATCCAGAACTGGCGTGGACGACGGTTCCCCCCGCGAAATCGAGCGCACCGAGTTTGTGAAGCCATCCATCAGGGTTCCAGACCCAGTGAGCAATAGGATCGTAGACCAGGGTAGCCCATAAGAGGACAAAGACGACCAGAGTACGGAAGCGAATGCGTTCGACGAATGCGCCAATGATAAGGGCCGGCGTGATAATGGCAAACATCGCCTGGAAGATCATGTATGCCAGATGGGGGATGGTCGGGGCGTAGTCGGGATTAGGCGCGTAGCCTACTCCGTTCAGGCCGAAGAAACCAAGTCCACCGAGTAGACCACCACCGATATCTTTGCCAAATGCCAGGCTATATCCGAAGAGAACCCATTGGAGACTGACAAGGGCAAGGATGACCAAAGATTGTTTGATCACACTGACCACGTTCTTGCTGCGTACCATGCCGCCATAAAAAAATCCGACTGCTGGGGTCATCAGCATGACCAGGGCGGATGACGCCAATACCCACGCAGTGTCCCCCGTATTAATGGCATCGGCTTTAAAGGCCCCTGCAGAACCACCCGCAAGCAGCTTTGCTCCAGCCCCTGCGGCCATACCTATTGCCAGGA
>VBHS01000102.1 GCA_005881295.1 Chloroflexota bacterium | reverse complement strand
TGGTTTTTGGGACAGTGTGGCTGTTATCATCATTTTCAATGCTTTGGGCGTTCTACCTGTTGCCTTTTTCTCCACACTTGGCCCGAAGTTGGGTCTACGCCAGATGACCATCTCACGTTTCGCCTTTGGCTGGGTGGGTGGTATCATCATGGCACTTTTCAACGTTGCTGCGTGTATTGGCTGGTCTGTTGTCAACGTCATTATTGGTGGTCAACTGGTCTCGGCACTAAGCGGTGGAGTAATTCCAAGCTGGGCAGGTATACTCATCTTAGCGGTTCTCACTACTTTGGTCAGTATTTATGGCTACAGGTACGTGCATCGCTATGAGCGCTATGCCTGGATCCCCATGGCTATCATATTCGCTATCATGTTCTTTGTGGCCCTTCCACATTTTCACATTATACCTCCATCGAATACAACGACTGCCGCCGAAATTGCTAGCTTGCTATCCTTTGGCGGCGCCGTTTATGGTTTCGCTACTGGGTGGAGTTCCTATGCTGCTGACTACAACGTCAATCAGCCTGAGGAAACTCCCGCGAGTCGCGTCTTCTGGCTGACCTTTCTGGGCGTCTTCATACCATGTGTGCTGTTAGAAACGCTCGGCATGGCCTTTACCACCTATTCTCCCTGGGCGACTACATTTGCGAATGGACTTGTCGGTGATCTACTTGCCGCAGTCGTCAAGCCATTGGGAGGTTTTGGCACGTTTATCCTGGCGTTGCTTGCTCTGAGTGTCGTGGCAAACAACATCCCGAACGACTATAGCCTTGGCCTGTCCGTCCAGGTGTTTGGCCGTCCCTTCCAACGCGTCAAGCGCTATGTCTGGACGCTCATCGGTGCAGTGATCTACGTGGCGATCGCGCTTCCTGCCTCAGCCAACTTTGCGCACACACTGACCGACTTCTTGCTGATCATTGCGTACTGGCTAGGCCCCTGGTCGATTATCCTCATTGAGGAACACTTTGTCTTCCGTCACGGACAGTACAATGTCGATGATTGGAATAATCCCAGCCGGCTCCCAGTGGGCTGGGCCGCCATCGTATCTATGGCGTTCGGCCTGGTAGGTGTCTTGCTTGGCGCTGCACAGGTATACTACGTCGGGCCTATCGCCAAACTAGTCAATCCTCCTTTCGGCATGGATATTGGCTTCGAG
Organism: Chloroflexota bacterium; assembly: GCA_005881295.1. Taxonomy (GTDB): domain Bacteria; phylum Chloroflexota; class Ktedonobacteria; order Ktedonobacterales; family Ktedonobacteraceae; genus UBA11361. Next base: position 2,465 of record VBHS01000102.1, on the reverse strand, counting down.
CTGGGCGTTATCTTCGCTGGTATCGCCTACCTGATATTGCGACGTATCGAATTGAACAGCAGCAAGCGTGGTGAATTAGAGGCTAGTAGCCGCTAACTGCCATCCATGTACCAATTTACAGAAGCAGGCGGTCACAACCGCCTGCTTCTCACTTTGAATTTGTGGAAACGGGCTTAGCCTCGCCCAGTTGAGGAGCCTCATATGCAGTATGATCTTATCATCCGTCATGCTCAACTTCACCGTCATGATGGGCTGGTGGATATCGCCACGAAGGACGGCCACTTTGCCAGCATCGTTGGCGAACTTCCTTCCGACAGTAGCGCGACTCGTGAAATCGATGCCGCCGGTAGGCTGGTGGTGCCCCCTTTCATCGATGCACACGTTCATCTAGACGCCGTACTCACGGTGGGACGGCCACGCTATAATACGACGGGCACCCTGCTCGAAGGCATCCAGATCTGGAGCGAACTCAAGCCGGGCCTGTCCCGTGAAGATGTCAAAAAACGAGCTCTTGAGGAGATACGCTGGGAGGTCGCGCAGGGTACTCTACACATACGCAGCCATGTCGATGTCTGTGATCCCAACCTGACAGCGCTAAGAGCGCTGCTTGAAGTCCGTGAAGAAGTGCGCGATATCTGCAACCTGCAACTGGTTGCCTTTCCCCAGGATGGCATCCTGTCTTTTCCCAATGGGCGCGAGTTGATGCGCCAGGCCATGGAACTTGGCTGCGATGTCGTTGGAGGCATTCCCCACTACGAGTGGACGCGCGACATGGGCGTTGAGGATGTCCATTATGCCTTCGCGCTTGCCAGAGAGTTCAATCGCGATATTGACTGCCATTGCGACGAGACCGATGATCCCATTTCGCGCTTCACCGAAGTAATGGCAGCGGATACCATCCAGCAGGGCTGGCAAGGACGTGTGACGGCCAGCCATTGTACCGCGATGCACTCTTACGACAATGCCTATGCCTTCAAACTTATTCGCCTGCTGGCCCGCGCCCAGGTGAATGTCGTTGCCAACCCCTTTGATAATGTCGTCTTGCAGGGTCGCTTCGATACCTACCCCAAACGCAGGGGCATCACTCGCGTGAAAGAACTGCTGGTGGCTGGTGTCAACGTTGCTCTTGGCCACGACTCCATTATGGATCCCTGGTTTCCACTGGGGAAGGGCGACATGCTCGCTGCCGCCCAGCTAGCTCTCTTCCTCTGTCACATGAGCGGGTATGATGAGATCAACGCTGTCCTCGACCTGATTACCACCAATGCCGCCAGGACCCTCCGCGTCCAGGACAGCTACGGCATTGAAGAGGGAAAGCCCGCTGATTTCCTCGTCCTGGATGCGCCATCAGCCTTCGAAGCCCTGCGCCTGGTCCCCGCGCGTCTTCACGTCTTCAAGAGTGGTCGCGAAGTGGCATACACGACACCAGGGAAAAGCGTGATCAAGAGACAAACCGACCAGGAAGGAGAAGAAGTCACCTTCCGCCTGAAACCATAACCTACAACGAGTTGAATATTTACTGCCCATAAATATTGACAGCGCGAGCCGCCAGCAACACGATAACCATCATCGAAAGTAACGCCTCGATCATCATCAACATTTTTGCTCGCCGCGTCAAAGGATAGGTATCGGCCGGGCTGAAAGCCGTAGCGCCAGTGAACGCCAGGAAGAGGTAATCAACAAAATGCGCAACCCAACCAGTGGTATTGCCATCCGCCTGCTGGGGAAACATAAAATCGATCGCTTTATGGCCAGACAGGTGCCGTTTTTGTGGACCTCCACAATCGATCTCCCAATACCACAGGGCGAAAACAAGGATATTGGTGCCCCAGATCAGAGCCGCGTCGCGCAGTAATGAGGTTCCCTTTTCAGTAGGCAGGTTGAGAATCAACTGTGCAACACTGCCAACCAGGCCTATCGTCACAGCCCCGAGAAGTACCAGCGCGAGAATACGTATCGTTTTAGGGGCCAGTGGATGGCCGCTCCTCCTGATAAAGATCAGCGGTATGATCACTATTCCTTCAATTGCCAGCAATAACCAGCTTGGACCAATCGTCAATTTCTCGGGAAGAGCAAAATAGAGAAGACCAATCGCCAGTATTCCGAGCAGCACGGTCCACTTTGAAACAATACCGGAGCGCTTTTCATGAGGAGTAGGAGCAATACCGGTTGTATCTGTACCTTCAGGTGTTTGCGTCTCTTTGACAGGCTGCATTGGAATTGTACCTCTCATGAATAGAGTAACTGTTATCTATATTATAGATAATCACTCACCAGTCCTGTCCGACGCATACAACGCTAATGTTCGTATGCCTCATCAGGCAGAGAAAGAAGCTGCTCTTCTATGTGAAGCCATATTTGTTGTTCAGCTTCGGTATTAGTCATCCGTGCGCGCTCGTGTGTAGTATTGGTGAGCAGCTTTGAGACGCTGTGTCGGAAGTCATTCAATATAGGTCGCTGGTACG
>VBHS01000101.1 GCA_005881295.1 Chloroflexota bacterium | reverse complement strand
CGGTGGCGTAAGGGCTGGAACAGTGCGGCAATGGCGAGGGTCGAGACGACGATCACCAGCGGCTGAGCGCCTTGCCTGCTGAAGAGACCAGCCAGGCTCTCCAGTCCAATGATCAGGCCGGCGTAGACCGCTGCCAGCAGCGCGGTAAGCAGGCCATAGACCAGCGCCTTGTTGATGATCGTGTCAATATCGTAGAGCTGCGAGCGCAGAATGGCGATGGCAATCGAGATAGGAATAAAAAGCAGCAGGCCATTGGTCACGGTGGTCGGAATCAGGGCCCCTGCTACCGACGAGCTCAGCAGGTATAGGGGGTGGAAGAGATTCCCAATGATAAGGAACAGCGCAAAGCCGCCCAGGGCCATAACGAGACCAAAGACCACCCACTTGGTCTGTTGGCGCTCCCGAAATATGGAGACGCGCCGGTAGCGATAGACCTGCAATCCAACCAGGCCGAGTATCAGCGCCGCAAACACCAGGGAAATCACCCCGGAAAGCTGACCAAGGTACGCATTGGTGAGAAAGAGGTACCATACAAAGTAGAGGACAAAGACAAGCACGCCCCACCGGGTCCAGCGGGGCACAAACCGGCCAGAGGGGAAGAGCAAGAAGAAGGTCGGGACGCACACCTGAGCCAGGAGTTCCAGCCCTCCGACCAGCCAATACCAGGCGGGAGCCACCGTCCGCAGACCGAAGTCCAGCAGACCGGTATAGGTGGCGCCCCCAAACAACACCAGCATGTACGCGCAAAAGAGCGCCATCCGATCAGCGGACCGCCGCCAGAAGATCAGCGCGGCCAGCGCCGTGTAGATCAGCGTCGTTCCTACACTCCACCCTATCTGGTAGGCCGCCAGGAAGCCAGGCGAGAGGCCAGCCTGCTGGAGCTGGCTCACCTCAGCCGGGGTCCAGCCGTTGATGCACAACGCGCCCGGCCGGCAGACCGCTTGCAGCAAGGCGTCAGCCTGGGGAATGGCGATGGCGTTCAGCGTCAGGACCAGCAGCGTCAGCGCCACCCAGCCCGCGCGGGCGATGAACAGCCAGCGCCCATGCAGGCGCGTCTCCGACTCGTTGCGCGCACTGTGGTGTTCAACGCTGCTTGTTGGGCTCTGTTGCAGGCTCATAGATACTCTCCTTAATCTGTCTGTGCCTGACTACCTGGCGCGGGGTGCTTGTTGGGCTCTGTTGCAGGCCCATAAATGCACCTGGTCGCTGCTTCATTGAGAACTATCTGCGCATGCAAGTTCTGCTTTCCTGCCTGATATCTTAACTCACGAAAAGGAGGGTTCAAGAAGACTTGCGCGCTCGCACAGCTTCCTCAATCCTTGCCACGTCGGCGGCGGGATCTGTTACCTCTATGACCAACTTTGTATAGTGATCATGAGCGAGATTGATGGTGAGAGCTTTCTGGGGATCGTGGACATCCCAAAATACCCATCCTCCAGAGGTATAAAAACTGCCCGCAGCTATCACCCCTGGCAAATGAGTCCCTGGGAATTTTATCCCTTTGACCAGGTCGCCCCAATGCTCTTCAACGGCTGGATCTACTTCGGCACCTACGACATGGATAAGCGGAATCTCAAGCTGGCTCTTGAGTGCCCAGAATTGATCTGCGCCCCTGACGTGGACAATCATCGTACTCTCAGTGAGTTCAACCTCTGTCATGGTTCCCTATTCTCCTTTGATGGCCGGTAGTTCTTTGTCCCTGGAAATGCCCGTTCAACCTTATCCTTGAAGACAGGTCTCTCTGTCGGAACGAAAATGCAGCCTTATGGTGCATTGCATTGAGTATACTCTTCCGTTTTGGGTTTTTCAACGATCTTATCTCGACTTGAGTTTACTGCACAATACGCGGATAAAGCCTCGCACAGATCACCGCAAGCATCAATGTAATAGCCAGCAGAACAACAATATCAGTCCCCAATCCTGACTCGCTGCTGCCTCCCGACAGCATCAACGCGCGTACACCATCTACAACATAAGTCAATGGATTGATGTGGGCGATAACTTGCAGCCAAACGGGCATGATCGCAATAGGATAGATGGCGTTGCTGGCGAAGAACAGCGGCATGGTCAATATCTGACCGATTCCCATCACGCGATCGCGTGTTTTCAGCAGGCAGGCGATAATCATCGAAAATGTGGAGAAGCACGCTGTACCAAGCATGACAATGACTATTACTCCCAACAGGGCAAGTGGGTTCCAGTTGATCTGGACGCCCAGTATTGCTGATAGCAGGTAAATGATGATCGCCTGCGAGCCTTGCTTGAGTTTCTTGCATCATCAGTTCTCCTCCAGGCCGCTTTTCCGCAGTGTTGGGTGGATTGGCAACACCGATACGAGCTCAACTGCAACTCATTGCACACAGACAGAGACCGAGGTTCCGAAAAATGCTGCCATGTGGTATGGTTCATACGGGGAATGTGGCTGTGTTTGTTTTCGAGCACATTCCCCGTTCGCCCGCTCCTCCTTACGGAGGTGACCGTTTAGGATTCGGTGCCGAAACACCACGCTCTGTCCTGTGAGACGGTATTTGACCCCTTAGGTAGCCTTGCAGTGAAGTGAGGAAGGGTTCTATGACAAGAGAAAAGTATTCTGAGATAACGATCCATCTTGACAGCATCCACGACCTGTTTACACAACCTGCTGAAGATCCCTTCTCAAAAAAGGCACATTTTCTTTCTGGCATTGAGCTGATCAAGAGCGAGCTCAAACCTACATCGATAGGGGGAGAGGCAAGGACGAGGACCACGATCTTTCTTCCAAAGGAAAGCATCGAACCAGGTCTCACCGAGAAAACCACGAACGCCTTGCAGAGGTATTGCCAATTCAAAGTGCGACAAAACAAACGTGCAATGATCGCGCTTCGGCGGCAAGCTCTCATGGCGCTGCTACTTGGCACCCTGTTTCTGGTAAGTGGGCTCTTCCTCTCACAATTTCTGGAGAGAGTAACGTTTTTGCCCACGTTTCTCAGCACGCTTTTCAGCGACGGGTTTGTTATAGCGTTCTGGGTCATTCTGTGGCGTCCAGTAGATTTTTTCCTTTTCGAGTTGTGGCCATATTGGAGAGAGGATCGCATCTACAAACACATGATGACGATGGAGATCAATGTGGCTGAAGAACCAGTACCCGAATGAGGTCATGAAGGATCACCTTCTCTTTGAAGCACAGCTTACCACTTTTCCTTGAAGGAGTATAGCACGCCCTTTTGTAAAATACAAGGGCATGAACTCCCTTTGGGCCTTGCTTCACGCCATGAAGCAGCCTGAGGAGCCAGGAGAGACCAGGCATATCCCTGACCATCGCCCGTTTTTCTCGCCATCAATGTGTCGTAATGCGCCCGATGGTGTTTCTGGCATATAAAGAATGTGCCTATTTTTTGGTTGCCTTGAGGGAGAACATCATGGGCACCAACTTGCGCTTTCTCTCATCCTTGAACCTGTGCCAGCCGTCTTCTCCTGTCTCCATCTCTGAAAAATACGGCCAGCCGCAAAAAGGAAACTCATGGAAAAAATCAATGGAGAGACCCTCTGAGAGAAGCGCATGGAAAATGTCGCTCAAGCTATGATTCCAGCCGTACTCTGTCTTGTTGGTTAGCACCGTCACCGAGTCAGCGTATGAGTGCTCAGAATCGAATTGCAGTGCTTCGGATGAAAAATAGGGATAGACGACTTTGAGGTCGGACGAATTCTCATCCAGGGTCAACATGAAGGGATGCGCTTCCAGAATATAGAACGTGCCGCTCGGCTTGAGATAGTGTGCAATCACTTTGCCCCAATGTTTCAGGTCCGGTAGCCACCCAAGGACACCAAGTGCTGTGTAGACAATATCAAACTTATCAGGAATGAGGGTGTCATTTGGCAGATCGTAGATATTGGATCTGACAAAATGGGCATCGATTGCCAGCTCTTTGGCTAACGATTGCGCCAGTTCTATGGCCCTCTCCGAATAATCAACTCCTGTCACCTTCGCGCCCAGGCGCGCCCAGGACATCGTATCC
>VBHS01000240.1 GCA_005881295.1 Chloroflexota bacterium | reverse complement strand
TGTTTGTGTCTATATAATGTCAACAATCAGCAGAAAGGAGATGGTATGGCTCATCAACAACACCTCAATCTTCTCAAACAAGGAAAGGATACTTGGAACCCATGGAGGAAAGCGCACTCAGAGATTTAGCTCATCTTTGGGAGGAGGCTGAATTATGACATGCCCCCCGGAGGAAGAGCATGCATTGCTTGCCGTGGAACCCTTCTTCAGAGAAACAGCGCTACGTGATGCATGCCCACAGGAGAGCAGTGATTCCATCAGGGCAACCGCAAGCTCAGCTTCATCGGTATTTCTGGCTCGCTCTCGCTGCCATCGTGGTAGTGATGCTCTTCTTGCCCTTCTTCCACGTGAAGACTCTTGGAGCAGAGGTGAGAGCCTGGCTCACAACCGCCGATGGGGCCAATAAGCTTACCTTCCAGCCTCTCCTCTATTTTAGCTCCGAGAGGAGTAGCTTTCTCACCACGTTCGACATCGATGAGCAACAGAGATTGCAGCAAATCGACGGTTTTGGTGCGGCCATGACCGATACCTCTGCCTGGCTTATTGGAACGAAACTGGATCAAGAACAGCGCGATCGGCTCATGCGCGCGCTCTTCACCCCGCTCAATGGCTTGGGGATGAGCGTTGTGCGCATTCCAATAGGCGCATCTGACTTTACAGCCAGTGGCCTGTACTCCTATGATGATGTCGCCCCCGTTCAGATGGATCCACGCTTGCAAAAGTTTTCCATTGTACATGACACCTCCTATATTATCCCGCTCCTCAAACAAGCCATGCAGTTGAATCCCCATGTCAGCTATATGGCAACCCCTTGGAGTCCTCCTGCCTGGATGAAAACGAATGCTTCGATGTTAGGAACCTCTAGCAGTCAGATTGGCTCTCTTACTGCCTCTGCCTACAAACCCTTGGCAGCGTACTTTGTCAAGTTTCTTCAAGCGTACAAGGAACGAGGCATTCCTCTTTATGCTATTACTCCGCAAAACGAACCTTTCAATCCGGTAGAAACGTATCCTGGGATGAGTTTCTCTGCCCTTAATGAAGCCAGTTTTATTACAAATTACCTGGGACCAGCCCTCAAGAACGCCACCCTTGCTCCCAAAATTCTCATCTATGACCAGAATTGGGATCGACCGGACTATCCCCTCGAGATCTTGAACGACCCAACTGCACAACGCTACGTGTCAGGCACGGCCTGGCATTGCTATGCAGGCGATCCATCAATGATGACGAAGATCCACCAGGCCTATCCGAGCAAAGATATGTACGTGACCGAGTGCTCAACCGGGCAAGGCGGCATTGCCCCTCTCAGTGCTATTGAATTCTTCCTCCGCTCAACGCAACACTGGGCCAAAGCCGTCGTCCTCTGGAACATCGCGCTGGATATCTCCGGCGGCCCGAAAATAGGAGAGGGATGTGGGGGTTGTACAGGTCTGGTAGCCATCGATCAAGCAACAGGGCAGTTTACCTACACAGACAACTATTACCACCTGGGTCATCTGAGCAAATTTGTGGTCCCGGGAGCTTACCATATCGCTTCCACCATCACCAGAGCGAGTTTCCCATACGACAGCCCTCTGGAAGACGTGGCGTTCCAAAATCCTGATGGCAGTAAGGTCGTGATCGTCTACAACCCCTCCTCCTGGAGTGATACCTTTAAAATACGGTGGAATACGCACCATTCCTTTGTCTACACGCTGCCATCAAAGGGAATTGTCACATTCAAATGGGCAGGAAAGCTGCCATCCCCTCTCATCACCACTATGTGGGGACGCAAAGACCATACGTCATGGTTTCGTCTCATTAGATGGTTCCTCTCACTCTTGGCTCTCGCCGCTTCCCTGTTCTCCATCCCCCAGCACCGGGATCGCTGCCCACTCAATCACAGGTTCACTTTTCGCGGCGAGTCTTTCTCTGCGCAGGCGAGATCACCGCCGGCGCTATAGCCCCTCTACACCTGGAACGACTGGGCTACCGGGTCAATCCCAGGAGTGATAGAGCCAACCCAGCAATATCCATGGAGCCTGCTGGATGATTTTCACAGAAGAATCCTGGAATGGCCTCGCTCTGAGTGAGGAAATATCCTTATCCATCCATCAGGCTGCCTTCACCAAATTTGTGTGAGTTATTCTTAGAAGGGTCGAGGTCTACCTCTGCTGTCGGCGAGGCCTCGCCACTCTTTGTGGGCATCCTCTTCTTGCTCCATTCTAGCGGACCTTGGGTAGTTACGTCTCAACGTCACATTTGTAAAAAGGCCAATGCCAGAAAACTGGAAGGAGATGTGACAAACATATGTTGTTGAACAAGCGGATACATATAGGGAAAAAGCATTTCTCACTCGCTGCCCTATGCGCCTGTCTCCTCATTATCCTGGCTATCGGTGTGCGTTTCATTTTTATTCTGCATAACTGGCCTCCAACCAATAGCGACGAAGCAGAAGTAGGATTGATGTCATTGCACATTTCACAGGGCAGAGACTTCCCTTTTTTTATGTATGGACAGGCCGTGCTCGGCTCACTGGAAGCCTACATTGGGGCTGGATTATTCCTCTTGTTTGGCCCCAGCATTACTGCCTTACGCATCGGCCTTCTCCTCCTGTTCGTTATTTTCTTGATCTTGTTCTACCATCTCACAAAACGGCTCTACACCAAAGGCCTGGCGCTGCTCACACTGTTTCTCTTGAGTTTTGGAACTATCGAGAGCCTCTCCAGATCAGTCCTGGGTACGCTGGGTCATGCGGAAACCCCTCTCTTCTGCACAATTATTGTGCTGCTGAGCATCCACCTCGCTCTGCTTTCCATAACACCTTACCGCAAAATGACGACATTTCAGCGGCGAAAATGCTTTACCCTGTATGCCCTCTGGGGGGTGATGTCGGGAATTGCCATCTGGAACGATGCGCTGTCCGGGTCATTTATTCTGGCGTCAAGCTTATTTATATTCATCTTCTGCCGGCAAACGCTGCGCCCGGTAACGATCGGTAGCGTTCTGTTGGGCCTTTGCGTTGGCGTTCTGCCGTTAGTCATGCACGATGTCCTCCTCCCTTACGGGCAGGCTATGCTATCTAACGGACAGCATAGCCTGGATGTTCTCCATTCCTTGACGCATAGGACTCAGGCGATGTCCATGCTACAACGCTGGAAAGAGGGCTTTCTGGTCAGCCTTCCCGCGTCTACAGGTGCGTCAGGGATCTGTTACATCCAGCCCCTGGAGGCCTGGCCTTTGTCCCCGCACTCAAGTCCTTATGTTCGTCAATGCACCGCCACTCATAGCATCTGGGCTGTTATAGTGGTTGCTATCTGGTTCATCGCCATCATCCTCGAAGTGCATAACCTGTACCAATTGAGAAAAATCACATATGGACAGCCAGCAAGCACTTGCGATAGAACGGCACAGGAAATGGTAGTACACGGAGCGAGGCTCTTGTTACTGGGTGCAGCTGGACTCGTCTGGTTGGTCTTCTCCAGTACTCGGGTACAGGATTCAGCGTGGAGCACTCGTTACTTAATCGGTATGGTTCTCGCCGCGCCAGCCATGCTCTGGCCACTTTGGAGCCAGCTCACATCCGGCCTAGAGAGGAGGAGGCAGTTCCTGGAGAAGAGAGGCCTGCAGATCTTGTGCGGCATTGTGCTGCTCATGTTTACTGCCATTCAGGTCAAAGGAACGATCCATGCTTTTAGCCAGTTCCCTGGCGGGATGCCACTTCTTGGCCAACAAAACGCTCTGACGAACACCCAACAAAACGCTCTGACGAACACTCTGGTTCGCTTACACGTGAAGCACCTTTATACTGAGTACTGGACCTGCAATTTTGTGATCTTCTTATCACATGAACAAGTAATTTGTAGCGTAGCGGATAACAACTTGCATCGAGGCTTCAACCGGTATACTCCCTACGTTTCACTCGTCGAACAGGATCCACAGGCAGCTTACCTGTTTCCCACCGGCGCTCCCCAGGTACCCAAACTAAACGCAAAGCTGGCTCAAGAGGGGAGAAAATATCAGGTCACGTCATTTGAGGGATATGTTCTTTATCAATTTACGGGCAGGGGGAACTAC
>VBHS01000239.1 GCA_005881295.1 Chloroflexota bacterium | reverse complement strand
AGCGATAGTCTCAGCGAAAGGATAGAGATTGACCACTACGACATCAATTGGCACGATTGCGTGTGTTTGCAGTTCATCGACATGCTCTGGTAGGTCACGACGTGCCAGAATGCCTCCCAAAATAGCCGGGTGAAGCGTTTTGACGCGGCCACCAAGTATCTCAGGGAATTGGGTGAGGGTACTTACAGATTCCGCATGAATGCCTTCTGTTTTCAAATAATCGAGGGTACCGCTGGTTGAAAAAATGTGTATGCCATGTTTTTGCTGATCTCGGGCGAGTTCTGGAAGTCCATCACGGTTGGCAGCGCTGATTATGGCCCGCATAGCTTATCCTTTCAAATATACAACACCCATGTGGGTCGCCTGGATTTCTTGTACTTAGTAAGTATATCTCATATAGTAATCTTGTAACGTTTATATCTTTCAGACAAAAAGGACAACCCTGGCAAACTTCCAGGGTTGTCCTTTTTGTCCAGTGAACATATGCTGATTACTCAGGCTTGCGTGCCAACAAGATCTGCGGTTTCAGCTGCCAAGATTTCGCTTATTGAGGGGCGACCAGGGAACTCTGTATAGATACTGACTTTACGTCTCTCGCGAGAGTCGTGACCAAATTTGACATAGCCATCGATGAGGGCATAGAGGGTGTGATCACGGCCTACACCGACATGGTCCCCGGGTTTAATTTTTGTGCCACGCTGACGAACAATGATGCTACCAGCGGTAACGAGCTGCCCATCAAAGCGTTTAACACCTAACATCTTTGGGTTACTATCCCGGCCATTGCGGGAACTACCCACACCTTTTTTATGTGCCATGATTTACTCTTCCTCTGCTTTGCTTTCAGTATCTTCAACCTTTGCAGTACGGCGGCGGCGGGTCGTCCTCTGCTCGGTATCAGTTTCAGCTGCTTCACTTACAGGTGTTTCGTTCTCATCTGTCTCAGTCGTAACTGGAGTTGCTTCTTCCTCCTCTACTGGCTCTTCTTTGGCCACGGGAGGCTGACCAGTGATGAGACTTTTCCCATCGGCAACAATATCGTCAATCGTCAGGACGGTAAGTTCCTGGCGATGACCGCGACGATGGCGGAAACGCTTCTTAGATTTGTACCTGAAAACAATCAACTTTTTACCGCGGTCCTGCTTAACAGCAGTTGCAAGCACCATGGCATTGTCCAACAGAGGAGTACCGATCATCGAGCCATTGGCATCAGAGATAAGTAAAACCTCTTCAAACTTTACCTGTGCACCATCATCAACCGGAAGCCTGTTGACTTCAAGCGTCTGGCCCACGGAAACTTTGTATTGTCTTCCACCACTTTTAATGACAGCAAACATTTTTCTTTGTTCTCCTTATCCGTCTCCACGGCATACATATAGACTCCAGGCGGATACGTAGGAGGCGTTGGTGGAGGCCTTCCTTATACAGTTCCTTTGCCCAGACGTTTTGCCATTCAATCCCAACTAGATACGAACGAAGCAGGCCAGCGTTATGATGGCGCTATCGATCAGATCAAGTGCCTCGTAAGATCGATCGAATACGTATGTGGAGCGGGTGTCCTCGCTTTAATTGAAGCATGAGGGGTTTTGACCACAAAGAGTTTTTCTCTTTTGTGTACACGATAGCCATGACATCATAGCAATCTTTCCCGTGCTTGTCAAGTTTTTACCCGTTTGTAAGTAAACCAGCATCTTGTACTTAATTGCTAAAACAACCTGGTAACTCTGATACAATGTATGTATAACGTGGACTCGGCATATTACTCTATGATATAGGTGCCTTCATCATTTCAAGCAATTCGAGTGAGTTCAAATACTATACGGTTAGCAATATACTTACAAAGGGTACTGCATCGTTCTCAGATACATAGTTCCCGTCATGAACGGCATTGCCCGCAACATGGGGAATTGGAGTTTATAGCAGGCATGGCTGCCACCTGTGATTGGCCAGAGGTTTATTGCTCAAAAGGCCGAACGGGAGATGGTATATGACAGTACGAGATGGGCAAAGTGAATGGCTTGATCTAGAGCGCTACTCGGATAATCCGATTTTCAATACGAAGGCAGTAGTGCAGCAAACAGGTGTTCCTGCCCCAACACTACGAGCATGGGAACGACGTTACGATATTCTCTCTCCAGAACGGGCTAACAACGATTACCGCTTATATTCAGAACGTGATATCGCGACGATTCATTGGCTCAAGGAGCGCGTCGATGAAGGGATGTCGATCAGTCAGGCCATAGCGCTCTTCCGCCATATGAAGGAAGAGTATCAACGATTGATAGAGGAGCGATCGCCTTCCGCAACGGGATCACCCTCCTTCTATGTATCTTTGCCAGAAGCTTCACCAGAAGAGCGGCTGGCGGGAGCTAAGAAGCAAAGTAGTCCTGAAATCGAAGAAACACAGGTTCAGCCACCTGTAAAGGAATGGTCACTTGCCGATGCAGAACGAGGAAATTACCAGGTAATCTTGAACCTGCGAACGGTGCAAGAACATCTTCTAGCAGCGTTCAAGAAGTTTGATGAATCCACAGCCAGTACGCTGATGACGTCGGTGTTATCGATTTATACCGTTGAACAAGCCTGTACCGATCTGATCGCACCTACGATGTGGCAAATTGGCAAGATGTGGGAGGTAGGAACGATCACTGTTTCTGTAGAACACTTTGCCAGTGGCTTCTTTCGCGGTTTGTTGACCAATCTGTTGCACGTATCTCCTTCCTCGAATGCTGGTCCACTTGTGATTGTGTGCTGTGCCCCTGGTGAAGCACACGAACTGGCACCTTTGATGCTGGCTCTCTTTTTACGGCGGGCTGGAATACGCGTTGCCTACCTGGGGCAGAGTATCGAGGCGGCGGGGCTGCTACAAACGATCAAGCAAATCGCGCCCACGCTTATTTGCGTCTCATTAAGCATTCCGGCGTACCTGGCAACACTGATCGATCTGGCACGTCAGATACAAGAGCTACCTCTCCCACGCCCCTTCTTTGTTTTTGGCGGTCAAGTTTTTGTCCACTATCCTCATCTCATTCCACAGGTTCCTGGCATCCACCTGGGTGGGGAATTGAAGAAGAGTACTGCCCAATTGCAGCGCATGATCGCGGAACGGGATTCTTAGAAGAGGAGCAAATGATTGCCCCTGGGAAGCGAAAACCGTAATCGGGCTGGCGAGGTGAAGAGCCGAGATGTTTACTAGCGAGATCAAGGGTTTCTTTCATAGGACTTCGAGATCTACGACAACAGGCAGGGCAGTGCGTGACCAGTCAGTGAGGTCGTCACTACTACGGGGTATATATTTGCCAGCAACCAGTGTGCGAGCCATAGCGTCTTCTTCGGTGTCCTTGACGAGGCGCGCCTGCCCGGAGAACATAGTCTCGTTGATCTTCACCTGTACCTCAGGGGAATGGAGCGCGTTCTTCACCCAATCGGACCTGTCGCGACCACCGGAGAGCATGTAGAGGGTGTATCCATTGAGGGCAAACCAGATTTCAATGGTGTGCGGGCGACCTGTAACGCGGCCAATGGTTGTGAGGTAGCAGAAGTCCGCATCTGTAAATGGCTGGAGATCAAGTAGCATGTGTGTTTTCCTTCTGTTGGTGACTGGTTATTACTCAACATAGTCGCGCTGTTGGAAGAATGAGACACCACCCGAGGCCACTATGATGAGTATGAGTGCGACAAGAGCACGTAAGCCAATAGTTTCCCTGAGCACGACAAAGCCGATGAGTGCTGCAATGGCTGGCTCCAGGCTCATCAGCACCCCAAACACCCGAGCAGGAAGACGTCGAAGAGCCTCGAGCTCCAGTGAAAAGGGGATGATGGTAGAAAGCACGGCCACGCCAACTCCTACCAGGAGAACCTTGGGATTAAGCAACATGCCTCTGCCACTTCCCACGCCGAGCGGGATGAGCACCAGCGCTGCTACACTCATGCTGAGCGCAAGGCCAGCACCTCCTGTAAAGGCGCGACCGATAC
>VBHS01000238.1 GCA_005881295.1 Chloroflexota bacterium | reverse complement strand
AATATCATTAGTTTGTCAAGGGGGGAAGGTGACGAATGCAACACTATGCAAAAGTCGATAAAGGCGCGTCAATTTGACATAACATACTTGATATTGTCAACATCATGCACCTTCTGTTTGAAGATGAAGGCAAGAGGAGGTCCCTGATGAATGAAGCCAGCTCATGGCACCTTGCACCGGTGCAAAAATTTGAGCCATTTTAGGCTTGACAATTTGGCTTTCTCTCATTATAATCTAACCAGTTGTTTAATTAACTAACTGGTTAGATTAGCAGAAAAGGAGCAAGGAAAAAAATGTCTGAACCTGGAAGTAGACGAGGGCGGGTACATGACGCGGAGGGTGCTCGTGAGGCAATTCTCAACGCGGCAGAAGAGGTGTTTGCAGAGCATGGTTTTGATGGAGCAAGGATCGACGCTATCGCGGAGGTAGCAGGCTATAACAAGAGCCTGCTCTTTCATTACTACGACGATAAGCTCGGCCTCTATTCAGCGGTTCTCAAGCGTATTGACCAACAGGCAAGCGAGCTTCAGGCCAGGATACTTGAGCCGCTGCTGGCTGATGAGCGTCTTACTTCTGATGCAAGCAAGTTCAGGACATTTTTGAGAGCTGTCATGCGATTGATTTTCGATTTTCTGGTTGAGCATCCGCGTATGTTGCGCATGTTAGCGTGGGAAGGGGCGGAGGGCTGGCAGACTATGAGAAAGATCGCATCCCAGTTCAATTCGGACGATATACAACTGTTCAGGCGATTACTAGGGAAGGCTCAGGAAGCAGGATTGATCCGACCAGGAACGGATCCGTATATGATGTTAACTATCGCCTATTCTACCTGCCTGTCTTACCTGACCTTCACTCCCATGTTAGAAATAGCCTTCGAAGAAGATCTTTCATCGCCTGATGCGCTGAAACGCGCACGAGAAATGATTGCTGATTTTGTCATCGAGGGGATCATGACCGATCCCCCGTAGGCAAAGCTGTAGAAAGGAGGCTCACCCATGCAAGTCAATGCACAGGTGGCCCGGCAGGGACTATCGTACAAGTGGCTCGTGGCGATAGTCGTGATCCTGGGAGCGTTTATGAGCGTCCTGGATCAAACTGTCGTCAACATCGCCATTCCGCGCCTGCAAAACGCCTTTGGTGCCGACATTCACAGTGTCCAGTGGGTTGTTACCGCCTACCTGCTGACACAGGGCGCGATGACGCCAACGGCATCCTACCTGGCGAATAACGTTGGGATCAAACGTTCCTTCATCCTTTCGCTCATCGCCTTTACGCTCGGCTCGCTGCTCTGTGGTCTTTCATGGAGTTTGCCCATGCTGATCTTGTTCCGCGTGGTGCAAGGTCTAGGTGGGGCCGTCTTGCTCCCACTCTCTTTCACCATGCTCTTCCGGGAATTCGCGCCAGGGGAGCGTGGTCTGGCCCTGGGGACCCTGGGCATCCCGACGCTGCTGGCTCCCGCGCTGGGTCCCATTCTCGGCGGCTACATTGTGACCTTTGCCAGCTGGCAGTTGATCTTTTTCATCAACATTCCCATTGGCATTGTCGCTGTGATCCTTGCCACCCTGTTCTTACGCGAGGCTCGCGCACCGGAACGCAGTCGTTTCGACCTGCCGGGCTTCATCACTGCAGCCTACGGTCTGGCTGCGCTGCTCTACGCGTTCTCGGAAACGACGACTGCTGGCTGGGGATCGGTGAAGGTGCTCGGCTTCCTGTTCAGCGGGGCGCTCTCGTTGATCGCCTTTATAGCCATCGAGATCACCACGGTCAATCGAGGTGGGAAGCCGCTGCTTGACCTGCGTCTCTTCACCAACCGCTCCTTCGCCGCCGGCAATATTGCCCTGGTCTTCGTGATCTTCGGCCTTTTCGGCTCGTTCTTTCTGATCCCCATCTACCTCCAGGTCCTGCGAGGTCAGAGCGCTTTCCAGGCCGGCCTGATCCTGCTGCCACAGGCGCTGGCCGCCATGGTGAGCGTGGTCGTCGGTGGGCGCCTGGTGGACCGCATCGGCGTAAAGGCGGTGGTGATTCCCGGCCTGCTGCTGCTGGGGTTTGCCACCTGGCAGCTGACATTCATCACCTTGAACTCGCCATTCTGGTGGCTGCAACTGCTCCTTGTGCTGCTCGGCCTCTCCCTTGGCCTGACGGGACAGCCGCTGGTTGTTGCGGCGCTGGCCGACGTTAGTGAGGCACAACAGGTCGCCGATGCCTCGACGATCACGACAGTGACCCGCTCGGTCGCCGCATCGATGGGCGTGGCTCTGCTGGCAACCTACGTGCAGACGCAGACCAAAGTGCACTTTACCCACCTGGCCGAACAGGTGACGGCCAGTTCGCCGCTTGGGCAGCTGCTCCCGCGCCTGCAAGGATTGTTCCTGCTGCATGGCGCGGATGCCCAGTCGGCCAGATCAGCCGCCTTGCAATTGATCGCGCGCCTCCTCCAACGGCAAGGCTACCTGCTGGCCCTACAAGACGCCTTTTTCGTGGTGATCGCCTTGATCGCCCTGGCGATTGTCGCCACCCTCTTTGTCAAAGAGAAACGCCGTTCCGCGCCTTCCCAGGAGTCACCGGAGAGTGACGCTGGGGAGAGCGCGCCAAAGGAACCCGCGCTTGTTGGATAAGTGGCACATTCCGCTCAACAGCAGTCTTCCACAACCATAGAAAAATGATTGGATATTCCGTCTCACAACGAGTTATCAACAAAGGAGAAACATATCATGCGCCGCTTGATTTTAGTTCCAGTCCTGATTTTTCTCGCCCTTGCCGCGATTGGAGTTGGCATTGGCTACTGGATTTACAACAACTACACCTACTATAGCACCGATGACGCGCAAGTCAGCGGGCAGATCGTCAGCGTGAGCGCGCCCGCCAGCGGTCAACTTACCAACCTGAGCGTGCGGCAGGGCGATACTGTGACCCAGGATCAGACCATCGGTACAATCACCCCAGCTGGGACGGGCGCGAAAAGCCCCGCCACGGTGGATCTCACCAGCCCCATCAACGGAACCATCCTGCAGACCACAGCGGTACAAGGCCAGAACGTTGTCCCCGGCCTGACCGTCGTCCAGCTCACCGATCTGAAGTCAGTCAATGTGACCGCTTACGTGGACGAGGGCGCCATTGATAACGTGAAGGTCGGTCAGGATGTCGATGTCCACATCGATGCCTACAGCGGTACCAGTTTCACCGGAAAGGTACAGCGCATCGTCATGGCGACCGCCGGTCAGTTCTCGCTACTCCCAACCCAGGACAACGCGAGCAGCAATTTCACCAAAGTGGGGCAGCGCATCCCTGTAGTGATCTCGCTCGACACCACCAGTGGCAAGACCATTATGCCTGGTATGAGCGTGAGCGTAACGATCCATATCCACTAGCTCTCTAGGGGCATCGTGCAGCTCATGCATGATGCTCCTGCAGCGAAAGGAGTAATAATATGAACCTGTTGATAATCGGTGGTCTGCTGGCTCTCGGACTGCTGGCCATTGTAGGTGCTGTATTCCTGGCCATGGGCGAGAAGCGGGCTGCGGCCCCATCTCCATCAGCTACCGCTAAAACGACACAGCCGCTGAAACAGCCAACCGGCGCGGCCGCCGCGAAGATGCCGGCGACGAAGGAGACACTGCCCGCTGTGCGCGAGGAAACGCCGCTTGTGCTCAACGGCCAGTATCACGAGCTAGCGAACGAATTGCACGCTCTGCACGGGCGTGCCAGCGAGCTTGAGCAGCGCCTCAGCGCCCTCACCGAGATCGCTGATCACATCGAGCATA
Organism: Chloroflexota bacterium; assembly: GCA_005881295.1. Lineage (GTDB taxonomy): Bacteria > Chloroflexota > Ktedonobacteria > Ktedonobacterales > Ktedonobacteraceae > UBA11361. The sequence goes on along the minus strand of VBHS01000238.1, from coordinate 9 downwards.
CTCGGGCTG
>VBHS01000237.1 GCA_005881295.1 Chloroflexota bacterium | reverse complement strand
CCGGGGGGGTTCCTGGCGCGGAGATATTGACGTGGACGTGCCAGAGGCCGCTCATGGAAAACTGTAGATTGGCGAGGTAGGTGCCGTCGCCCTGCGGGTGAGCATCCACTTTACCGGTACTCATATCCATCTCCGCCATATCACACTGCAGCGTTACGCGCGCGTTGGTGACGGGTTGTTGAGTGGCACCTGAGAGCAGCCGGATCGAGAGGGCAGCGGGCCGGGTGATAAGCGGAGGATTGGGATTGACCAGCAAAGTGACCTGGTAGGCACTGGCGCGCGTTGTCTGTTCCTGCGCTGTCGCACGATGGGGAACAATAGAGGTGATAAGGGTGCCTAGCCAGGTCAGCAGAATGAGAAAAGTGATACCGACGGCGACGACGAGAAGGCTGCGCCTCATTTCCAGTCCTGTGTAGTAGGGGCAGCAGATTTAAGCGGTACTTCGACGTAGATCTTGCCATCGACGACTTTGGTATTGAAGCGCGGCAGTGGGCGGATATAGTTTATTTTGGAGCGGGAGTCGATGTTACCGTATTCGCTGAAGAGTCCACCGTGGCAGGGACAATGATATTTCCGGTCGGAATCCTGCCATTGCACAATACAGCCCATATGCGTGCAGGCGGCGGATATAGCAATAATTTTTCCCTTGTCTTTACTATTCTCATCGCCATCATTGAGTATGACATAGCCAACGACCGTATCTGTGGCAAAGCGGACTGCACTATCTCCCAGCTCGGAGAGTGTGGTCACGAAGTGCCAGGTAGTGGGGACGCCCGCGGCAATGAGTTGACCGGCCCACGGATCTTTGGTGTTTGCAGCACCTGGCTGTTCGACCGCGTGCTCAATAGCAGAACCAACTCCAGCGCCAACGACGAGGGAGGCAGCGACAGCCGCGCCGCCAGTCAGCAGGGCGCGACGAGAGACATAATGCAGCTTCTTCTGTTCTTTTTTGCGCTGTGCCGACTGAGGCTGCGATGCTGGCCTGGGCCGCTGTTGGAGTTCCTGCTCAAGGCGGGCTTGCAAGTCGGCGGCAAATTCTGGTCGCGGCTCACTGGCTTCAGGAGATGCGGAGCGAAAGAGCGCAGCCATGCGATAGATATTCGCCTGGCTGGGTGTCAGCTCCGCCGGTGGGTGGGCGACACGTCCTGCCTGGAGCTGCTCGATGTATTGTTCGAGCTCCAGATAGTCTTCAAATCGTTCCTGGTCTTCACCTGACATAGTATTGTTTCTCCGGGTTAGTTACAAATCTTTCCGTTCGTGGGTACCCAGCCCACTTATTATACGTTTACAATGCCCCTGTCGCTATATGTTCGAGTTCGGCGGCACGTTTGAGCGCGCGAAACTGCAATACTTTGACATTCGCCTCGGTCAAACTCAATCTGAGAGCCGTGTCTTTGATTGAGAGATTGAGGAGAAATCGACAGTTCAAAACTTCGCGATAATGTTCGGGCAGAGCACGAAGGATACGCTGCACACGTTCCAGTGGCCTGCTGCTGATTGCAGCAGGCTCTTCTTCCGCCGGGCCCTCCCAGCCAGCTTCCAACAATTCTTCTAATGAATTGACGGAGACACGGTAGTAGACACGCCAGTAGTCAGCAATGGTTGTACGCGCCACCTGGAACAGCCATTTTTGCATACTTTGAGGCCCACGCTCAGTGTCAATACCGCGTATCGCTTTGATAAATATTTGAGACGTCAGGTCTTCGGCCTCTTCTCGGTTACCGACTTTGCTAAAGACGTAGCGATATATAAGGCTGAGATTTTCCTGATAGAACGTCTGAAATTCCTGCACACCTTCCTCCCGCCGAGTAACTTGCATTCCAGCAATGCCCCGTTCTGCCCTGGCAAGATGTGATTGTCCCTGATTATTGTGCAGTGTACTCACAACATTCCTTAACTGCTATCTGTACCCGATTTTAGCGGCGTGCCGCGATAGGTGCATTATCTCTTAGTAGCAGTTATAATTACGTTGTAAGGTTACACTGCTTGCTTTCTTGCGGTTAATCCCAGGTAAACTTCATTCGTTATCTTAACATACCGGAAGAGGTCGTCACAAGGGCGAAGGCGATTCTTAGCCTCCGGCTCTTTTCACTTTATACCCCAATTCTGTCAATCTGGCCTGTATTTTGTCACAGTGGTCACCTTGAATCTCGATCACCCCATCTTTGACGGTACCGCCCGAGCCACACAACTTCTTCAATTGTTGTGCTAGCGCCGCCATTTCATTCTGGCTGGTAGCTACCCCACTAATCACAGTGACTGTTTTGCCGCCGCGGTGCTTCTTGTCGCGCATGATACGGACGATGCCGTCACTTTTCCTGGTGGGTTGTTGCCCAGCTGGCGGTTGATCGCAGCGACATTTTGCGTTGGGCAGCCCGCAGCGCGGGCAGGTGTTGATTCTTCCGCCATCGGTCGAGTAAACAAGGCGGTCTGGCATTTTGATCATTCCTTTCATGGGCTCGCCTACCAAATTGTATCATAGGAGGAAAAAGGAGGGAACTCCAGAGGGCGACCACAAAGGTAGGCTATTGTTTCACTGACACCTTATCGATTTAAGAAGCGTATTAGTATGTGTAGGCGGATAAAGCTAAGAGAGACTTGGATACTATGCAGGAATTAGACGTAAGCACGCTTAAACACTACACAATACAAAGCCGTTTAGCGCGGGGCGGCATGTCCACCATTTATCTTGCTCGTGATGAGCAGCAACGCGCCGTGGCTATCAAGGTGGTCAGTAGTGGAAATGACGAATATGCCGCCCGATTTCAACACGAAGTGGCCTCGTTACAAGTGCTTGGGCACGAGCATATTTTGCCTGTCATAGATCATGGAGAACATGAGTCATGGCTCTATTGCGTCATGCCCTATATTGAGGGCGGCACGTTGCGCGAACGTCTAGCGAAGGGTCCTCTCAGCCAGCAAGAAGCAGGGAATATACTGGCACAGGTGGCGTCGGCAGTGCAATTTGCCCATGACCATGGCATTCTCCATCGCGATATCAAGCCGTCAAATATTTTGTTGAAGGATAAGCAGCACGTCTACCTGGCGGATTTCGGGTTGGCTAAAGGTGTAGAGGGGGGCAGCGATCTTACGCTTACAGGGTGCTTGATAGGGACGCCAGAATATATGGCTCCAGAGCTGGCAGAAAGGCCAGCCACCACGAGCAGCGATATTTACGCGCTGGGCGTTGTGCTATATCAAATGTTGACAGGAAGCTTGCCCTTCAAGGCAAGCACGCCCGTGGCAGTCTACTACAAACATATACAGGAGCAACCTCTACCGCCATCGCGACTCAATCCAGCTATCTCTCCAGAGGTGGAGCAGGTTGTTTTACGGGCACTGGAAAAGAATCCGCAAGACCGTTTCAAGTCGGTGCAAGAAATGGCGGAGGCTTACGCACAGGCGCTCGATGCCTCTACCAGCGTGACGCAGACGAAAATGATGCTACTAGAAGCTACTAATGCCACGCCAGTGCCTAATCCCACACCAACTGACCTGAAACTT
>VBHS01000236.1 GCA_005881295.1 Chloroflexota bacterium | reverse complement strand
CGATAATTTGTCCGATATCATATATTTTACGCATGTTTTAAGTTTCAAAGCTATGAATGCTCCTTAAAAGATGTCCGATATTGGAAAAGCTTCGTAAAATTATCGGACACGTGGCGGATATATCAAAAAGACCATAACCTGGCTCATACATATCCTCGCTGATGAGAGATGTGATAGGATGAAGAGTAGGGATATTTCTTCCTCAGAAACACGGAGTGAGTTCTACCAACGCCGGGTGTTGCACTTTGCTGCGACCCGTCCAATCGTGCTTCATCCGCCTCCTCGGCTCTCGCCGATGAGTTGTCTACCATTTGTATTGCCATCGAAGGGAGGATCCATCATGCAAGAGGCAATGCTGTCGCCGCTTGCCACGTGGCAAAACTTTTACGTCATCGTCGGCACCGCAGCGGCGACGCTGACGGGCTTGCAGTTCGTGGTGATCACTTTGATAGCAGGGGTGGGGCGAAGGTCGAGCGCGGCGCTTGGAGCATTCACCACACCAAACATCGTGCATTTTGGCGCTACGCTCCTGGTCGCTGCGACTCTCAGTGCGCCATGGCAGGTGCTCTGGAATACTGGCCTGCTGCTGGGTCTTTCGGGTCTCGGGGGGGGAACCTACGTCCTCATTGTGCTCCGGCGGGCACGCCGTCAGGCGGACTATCACCCGGTGCTGGAAGACTGGCTGTGGCATATAGTCTTGCCGCTGGTCTCCTACACCGCCATTGTCGTCGCAGCGATGCTGCTCCCGGGCCATCCGGTGCCGGCACTGTTCGTCATCGCTGCGGCAACGGTGCTACTCCTGTTCATCGGCATCCACAACGCGTGGGATAACGTGACCTATACTGCCATCACACTTTCGCAGCCACAGAACACGAGCCAGGACTAGCAGTCGCCTTCTCGCTGCACACCATTACACAAAAATCGATATGGGCATCGGCTTCTTTGGTCAAGAAATGTTGTGTTATAATGTGCTTGCGTATCAGGTATAACCGTCACCTATATAATAATGAAAGGAGCCCGTCATGAAGTTAAACGCCAACGGCTTGAGTCATCTAGGTCTGAGAGTCACCAATCTAGCGCGGGCGAAACACTTCTATGTTGACACACTCGGATGCCAATTGATGAGGGAAACAGATGGAGGGGTGTTAGTCAACGTGTCTGGAATGCTCGTCGCACTGTATGAGACCGATTCGGACTCTTCAAGCTATGATCGCTTCAATCCGTTTCGAGTCGGTCTGGATCATCTCGCTCTAGCCGTAGAAAACCCAAGCATCCTAGAAGACCTGAAGCGAGATTTAGACACGGCAGGGGTACGCAACAATGGGGTTGAGGAAGACCCAGAGACCCATGACAAGTACATCAGCTTCTATGACCCTGATGGCATTGCGTGGGAGCTCTATTCGATTTCGACTCGTTCCGAGGTGTAAGCCATTCCCGATCTGTTACCGATTGATATTGAGACTATCAAGTAAGATCGGGGAGTGTGCCAGTAGCTAACCGTTGTTTGAAGGCTTCCTTAAGCTCCCAAAACAAATCGTCGATGATTTCGGACTCCCAGCATTTCGCCAACCATCCACACGCTTTGAGAATCTGGAGAGATTCTGCCGAACAATCCCGCCATATCCGCATTCAGGCATCACTTAGAGGGCGCATGAGCCCCCTTATCGCGCATAATGTCGAATGCCTCTTCCTCGCGGCCAGGGGCTTTGACTGCAACGATCGTGTGCCCAATGTCGTACTGGTTCTCATAGTAGCGACTCTCATCGTCAGAGAGACCCAGGTCCTTGAGTTGATTGGCGAGTTCTTCGTGAGAAGGAGGCTTATCACGCGTAAAGGCTCTTGCGAACCCTTGCCAAAAATTCGTGCCATGTTTCTCACTCTCAGCATGGCCAGAATAGTAAATCTGGCCGGTAGTAAATCCTGCATTCCGCAGACCCTCTACAGCCTCGTCGGCCAGATCATCGTCATCGAATACACCGACAGCAGTTTGATGCGCATAGATCGCCATATCTGTTCTCCTTTACACATACATCTTGCAAACTTGCTCACTTTAGAGGTTAATCTAGTAAAGTTGCCTGTTGTAAGGCTGATCAGCGAATACTCCTGAGAATGACTATACTTGAAGACGCCCGAGAAAGCTATTCCCCAGAGGGTATAGAAAGGGTATAGTTTTAGGATGAAAATACGCATTAGTATACATTGCCTAATCAATCGCTGAGAGGAGCCCGATCGGGAGACTTCTTCTTCCTGCGCGTGCAGCAACCACGGCATGCAGGAAGACAGTTGGAAGGTGTGGTACCTCCCTTTTGTAATGGGATGCGATGAGTCATGACTTCAAATGGCTTCTCCTGGCAATACGCACATTTCCATTGATGAGCATCCACAATGACAAGCCACTCCACGAGCGTCAGAGTCGCCTCGGCATGGAGAGACCGCGCGCGGGCAATGTGTGCATTAACCCTGTCTAGCTCACGAGCAATGATCAGGTAATTCTGCTCTGAGCCCGCGAGTTCTCGAATGGCGCTCATCACATGGCGATGGTTCTGCACCGTCCACTCAGCCACATGCAAGAGTAGCCGCATATCTTCTTGTGTCGTCATCTCTGAGTCCTTTCGAGTACTGAGCATCAATCACAACGTTGCTTTCAAGAGAAAAGTACACGATAACATCGTCCTCGTGGGAGGCTAATCTGTTAGAAATCTGGGACACTATTTTGTGCATAAAGTACAAATTAGGTCATTTTAAAGAGGTTGCCGTCAGGAAAAGACATTGGACGCGCGCCCCCTTATGCAGTACAATCCACCTGAAGATTTCTTCCCCTTTTCTTGTAACGGTTCCTTAGAAGGTAGTGTTAGCAGATGAATTGGAGCATGTATGACGAAACGCTTGAACGAGAAAGTTATGGTCATTACCGGGGCGGCACAAGGAATTGGGCGCGGCTGCGCCCAAATGGCTGCCCGTGAGGGCGCATATGTGGTCATCGCAGACATCCAGAAAGAGGCTGGTGAAGCAACAGCTGCCGCCATTCGAGCCGCTGGTGGCCAGGCAGTCTTTCAGGCAACCAATGTCGTCAACGAAACGGAGTGCGCGGCATTGATGCAAGCGGCAAGCGAAACCTATGGCAGGATAGATGTCCTGGTGAATAATGTCGGATGGTTTCCCAGGGCAACGTTAGAAGAAACCACCACCGAGCTGTGGGAACAGGTGTTGCAGATCAATTTGCGGAGCGCATTCTACTGCTGCAAATACGCCATCCCAGCCATGCGTGCGTCTGGCGGAGGCAGCATTATCAATATCGGCTCCCTCAATGGTATTCAAGGGCTGCCCAACCTTCTTGCCTACTCGGTTGCCAAAGGGGGCTTATTGTCTTTGACTCGTACGCTGGCGGGAGCACATGCAGCCGACAACATTCGGGTCAACTACCTCATACCGGGATGGGTGCTCAGCGAAGGTGAACTGGCACTCCAACATAGCCGGGGTGTCAGTGATGCCGACTTGCAGCGGGCTGGGCAGTCCTTACGACTGGGACGCCATCAGACCCCCGAAGATGTCGCCTACGCCGTCGTCTATCTTGCCTCTGACGAATCAGCCCAGGTGACAGGAACCATTCTGAATATCGACGCAGGCGCAACTACTTTACCGATCTCACCTGGAACGTTATACGTTGGATAACCTGCTCCATTTACGTAAGAACCAGTTCAAGAGCATCGTGCCTATCCAGCCCAGCACACGATAGTCTCGCCCGTCAGGAAATCCGCCTGGGGGCCGGCCAGGAACAACACGATCTGGGCCATGTCTTCGGGCTGCGCCACCTGCTGGAGCCGGGAGAGTCCTTGCTGGTCAGGAACCGCGCGTGTCGCCAGGAACCGACCGGTAGATGTTGGCGCGGGCGCGATGCAGTTTACATTCACATCATAAGGTCGCAGTTGCTCAGCCAGGCAGCGGGTGTAATGGGCAACAGCGCTCTTGGCTGCTGCGTAGATAATGCCGCTGTGGACAGGGAGATGTCCGGCCACGGACCCCACATTGATGATTTTGCCGGATCGCTGATCGCGCATGTGCAGACCCGCGTACTTGCAGGTATACATGGTTGTGAGCAGGTTGCGCTCAAGGACGCAA
>VBHS01000235.1 GCA_005881295.1 Chloroflexota bacterium | reverse complement strand
ATGGCATCAGATACATGCACAGGGATATCTGGATTAAGCTGATGTGCCGGCTCAAGTGGATCGCCATTGCCGCTCCCCAAGTTTGTCATACGGTAGAAGGCATCGTCGGGCACGACACCTGTTAACAGCGCATAGAAGGTAGCCCCCAGTCCATAAATATCTGTACGGTTGTTGGTACCACGATTATATTGTTCAGGCGCGCCATAGCCTGGGGAACAGCGTCGAACAGCGGTGGTGGTTGAATCAGGATCGAACTCTTTCGCGATGCCAAAGTCAACCAGCACGGTCTGATCACCTGTGGATGGCACGATAATATTGGCCGGTTTGATATCTCGATGGATGATTGGCGGACGCTGTTTATGGAGGTACGAGATGGCCTGGACAATGGGAGCCATCATGCTCATCACTTGAGAGAGGGGGAAGCGCTTCTGCGGTTGCTTTTGCCTCAGCGTCTCCAGGTTTGGACCTTCGATGAAATCCATGAGCATATACGAACGATTATTCGTTTCATTCTCGAAGGAACGGTAGACACGAGGCAGAGCAGGGTGATCCAACCGCGTGAGGAGTTCGCTCTCGAAGGAAAAACGAGCGCGCTCTTGTCTGCTCGTGTCGATCATCTCTTTGAGGGCAAAAAGGTTACCCCTGACACGCTGGTCTCTCACGAGATAGACAGCGCCGAATCCGCCCTTACCAAGCAGTCCTACTACATTATAACGGTCACCTATAACAGTCCCTATTGGGAGCGCCGAATGGACATCTTGCACATTACACCTCAAACAGGAATAAAAACACGATTTTCATTATATGAAATAACATTTTCTATTGGCAAACTCATTCATAAAAGTTGGGGTTCTCTTAGTTGAACGAATCAGGAATGAGGTTAGATACACTCCACTGTGCAATAGACATTTGGAGAGAATGCCTGTCATCCCTTCGCTTCTCTCAGAGCCTGCCCTGAGAGAAGCGAAGGGATGACAGGCAGGACACCTCTGTAACTCGCGGTTCCGCTACAGATTGACGGTTGTATCTTGCTTTGTTAATGTTGCAAGCGGGCAATGAGAGCGGGGAGAGCTCAAAAGCGGGGTCCAATGTTGAAGTAACCCGTATTGGCGTTGCACTGATTTGTACTACTACTACAGAAATTGCCTTGAAGATAGATACCGCTCTGGACCGTTCCATGGAAATAGAGCGGAGGTTGATTGGTAGTAGTTTGAACGGTAAAGGAGAAATTTCCATGAGTATCGACGGATCCGTTGAGTGGGTATGAGCCCTGATAAGGAGATTTAAAGGTAAATGTTCCACTGATAGTGGCACTGCCCTTCGTTTGCTGTATCATAACATTAACCTGCTTATTCTGGCCGATGGTTGAATCAAACATACTGCCATTATAGTTTCCCGCGATATACTCTCCATTCTGTCGAGGAGTTGAGGTCTGGGTCCGCGAGGCTGTGGGGGAGGAGCTTAAGCGCGGAGTAGAAGTTTGAGTCACATGGGTCGTGGCGATCTGCAACCTGGATGTCACACCTGATCCCGACTGGTTCGCATAGTGGATACCGAAGGCGGTCGCAACACTTCCCCCGATAAGCAAAATCAGCACAATAAAGATTGTAACGACACTCCATTTCCTGGTACGCGAAAGAGATGACCACGCTCTTGCAGGCTGAGAAGCAGCCGTTTGCCTCTGCGGAGGTAGGGCAGGAGGCTGTGTTGTAGGCAGTTTCTGTTCGGCTACAATCGTGACATCTTCAGCGTCTGGCACACCATTATTGGAATCAGTTGAAGAGGCTACAACCAGTGGCTCGGATGCAGGCGATTCCTGCTGCTCTTTCTGTTCAGTTTCGATGGACGAGGGAGTCGCGGTCGCTGACAAGGTAAGCACCGTGCGTGAGATCTCTTGCCTCTCTGGTTCCCCTGCATGAACACTTAAAACCTGCCAGAACTCCTCGACCGAGGCGAAACGGTCATGATAATTAATAGACATGGAGCGATAGATAGCGTCAGCAACTGACGTTGGAAGATCCGGCACCAGGCCGGTCAGCAGCTCAAGCGTATCGGACTCTTTACTACCCAGCCGGATCATACGATTGAAAGCATCGGCGGGAACGATGCCACTGAGAAGCACATAGAAGGTGGCACCGAGACCGTAGATATCGGTGCGATTGTTCGTCCCGCTGCTGTACTGTTCGGGAGCGCCATAGCCTGGGGAGCAGCGACGAACGGTGGTAGTCGTGGAGTCTGGCTCGTATTCCTTAGCAATACCGAAATCAACGAGCATGGCCTCGTCACCTGACTTAGGCACAATGATGTTAGCAGGTTTGATGTCACGGTGAATGATTGGCGGCTGTTGATTATGGAGGTACGAGAGGGCATCCATGATGGGCTTCATAATTATCAATGCTTGTGAGAGTGGAAAGCGATTGTCAGGCTGTTGTTTGCGCAGCACTTCCAGGTTTGGCCCATCGATGAAGTCCATGAGCATATACGCACGTAAATCAGCGTCATTACTGAATGTACGGTAAACATGGGGCAATGATGGGTGGTCAAGCCGCCTGAGTACTTCGCACTCGAAGGTGAAGCGGTCGCGCTCCTGTTTGCTGCTTTCAACGAGCTCTTTGAGGGCAAAAAGGTTGCCTTTCACTCGTTTATCTTTGACAAGATAGACAGAACCATAGCCTCCCTTCCCCAGGAGGCCTTCTATGACGTAGCGACCCCGTATAAGAGTCCCAACTGGAAGTGTCAGGTAGACATCTTGCACCACACACCTCAAATAATGCTGAATTGCCTCTTCATTATAGGCACTGGATAGAATTTTGGCAAGCTTTAGAAGCAATTTTAGGGGCAATTACGGCTTATTTGATTACCAATTATAGGTTATGAGGGTGGTTTTGCTTTTTCATCACGCTTTATCAGCTGCCCAGCGCACTCCCTCCACCATATTTGGGTATGGCATGATAGTTGTCGCAAGGGTCTCGGCGGTTACTCCCGTTTGCATAGCCAGGATAATGGGGGCAAGCATGTCTCCTGCTTCCTCCGCGAGAATATGGCCTCCAAGGATCGCACCCTGATTATCGACCAGTAATTTCACCAACCCTGCGGTTTTCCCTTCAGCGACGGCGCGTTCGACGTCCTTAAAAAACATGCGGGCTACGCGGTAATCCACCCCATCCTGTCGCAACTGTTCTTCAGTTTTCCCCACATGGCTAAGGGCGGGTTTTGTATAGGTAACCCAGGGTATGACGCGCCCTGCAAAAGGTCGGGGATCTGATGCAAAGGCGTTCTGCGCTGCCAGTTTACCCTGTTCATAGGCAACGTGTGTGAACTGTAATGCGCCTGTGACATCACCTGCGGCCCAGATGTGTGGCTGGCTGGAGCACAGTGTGGCATCGACATCGATACCTTTTTTGGAAGTTTTGACGCCAGCTCTATCAAGGTGCAGCGAGGCTAGAGAGGGGCGGCGACCGATGGCGAGCAGAATTTCGTCAACCACCAGTTGTTCTTCTTCACGTTCGCAACAGCGTATGGTCAACTGTTTGCCTGCGGAGTCGCGTTGTATCCGCAGCAATTCAACGCTGGTTTCCAGACGCAACCCTTCATCTGTTAATAGCTTACAGAGCGACTCAGCCAGTTCGCGGTCTTCCTTGTCGAGTAACGCCGGGCTGTGCTCCAGTACTGTGACCTCTACGCCGAAACGATGAAACAACTGGGCAAATTCCATACCGATCGCTCCGCCTCCAAGAATGGCTAAGCGACGCGGGAGGGTGGGCAAAGAGACTGCCTCTATATTGGTGATATAGCCGACGTCGCTCAACCCTTCAATAGGCGGAACGATGTTCTCGTCCCCTGTGGCGATAATGATCCGCGGGGCAGTGGCTGATTTTCCTGCAATAGATAGTTCATGTGGAGAGAGAAAGACCGCCTCGCCCGTCAATACTTCAATGCCCTTTTGCGATAACGCAGCAGCAGCCTCCTCAGGGGTGCCACCACGAATTTGATTTTGCGCTTGCTGAACCCATGACAGCACAGATGTCCAGTCAAAGCTTGCTTCGCTTATGCGCAAGCCGAAGCGCTCTGCATGATGAGTTTTGTACAATAAATCAGCAATATAGATGAGTGTTTTGGTCGGGTCACAACCGTAATTGAGGCAGGTGCCCCCGATCTTATCACGCTCTATAAGGGCAACTCGCTTTCCGTCCCCTGCAGCGGTTGTAGCGGCGGTGCTACCGGCTGCTCCTGCACCGATGACGAGCAGAT
>VBHS01000234.1 GCA_005881295.1 Chloroflexota bacterium | reverse complement strand
TCATCCCCTTGCCCATCCTCACATAAAGAACTATAGCATACAACCTCACATTTTGTCAACATTATTGTGAATTTTATGAAAAGTCTTATACATTTTGCAACCGGTACACATTGATGTAAAAATCTATTTACATTTTGCAACATTTGTGCGAAAATGCACCTCGACAAACGTGTATGTGTAGCCTATACTGTAGTGAGACTGTAGAGTCAGGCAGGAGTGAGTATGAATCCCTCAGCAGAGACATGGCGAGAACTCCTCGGCGAGTTAACGGCGCTCCCCGCTGAGCGGCAACGCGTGGCCGAAGCGCTGGGCGTGAACGCCTACACAGTGACACGCTGGGTCGAGGATAAGGCGGACCCGCGGGCCACTTCGCTCAAGAACCTCCCCGACGTATTTCCCTCCCCCTATCGGGAACAGCTCGCTGCACTGATCCAAGCGGACTTCTTCCCACACATGACGCCAGGCTCGCTGCCTTCTGCTGGTCATCCACAGGCAGATGAGGTGCCTGTAGAACACCTCGCTCGCACCCTGGCCGCCTATGCCAGCATAGGCGGTCGCTTTCGGGCCTGGTCGATCCGCAATCTGATCTTGCAGTGGGCCATTGGGCAGCTCGACTCCGACCAGATGGGCGTGCAACTCACCGTTGTGCAATGCGTTCCGCCACGACCTGAGCAAAGCGTGCGGACCCTATGCGAACGGATGAGCGTGGGAACTGCTCTATGGGACAGCGGAGTGAGGAGCCGACTCTCGTTCCTGGGTGCGGAATCGCTCTGCGGCTGGACTGTTGGACGAGGCGAGCCCGGAGTTGTGCAAGACACGGAGCAGAATCGAGGTTCGTTTCCTGTTCGACCTGACCCGGATGAGAAAAGTGCCGCGACCTGGCCATTTCAGCGTGAGGGCAAGCTTGCAGGGTGCCTCCTGGTCTCCAGTCACCAGGTGAATTACTTCACGCCACTGCGCCTCTCCTGGATTGAAATCTATGCCAACGCGCTGGCCCTCTCGTTTCGCGACGAGGAATTCTACGACCTGCGCCAGATCGCCCTGCATGAGATACCGGAGCTTGCTCAGCAGCAAGAATACACGTCCCTTACGCGGCTTCGCGACCGCGTTACCAGCTTGAGACGTGAGCGGATGTACCAGCTCTCAGAAGCTGAGGCTGAAACCCTGGTGCTGCAAGAGATGGAGGCTGAGTTGTTAGATAGAGCAAGTTCTATGAAATGAGTGAGTGAGTAAGTGAGTAAGTAAGTAAGTAAGTGTATCCTGCAGGAAATTGAAGCGCAACACGAAGAGAGGTGAGCATATGGCAGAACCAGTCAACCCAAAGTCCTCAACAAAGTCAACGTATGTACTTGATGCAGATAGCGAATTAGAGCTATCGCGCCTGGTAATGGCAGATCGCCTGCTCACCAAAGATATGGGAGGCGTGTGGCCTGAACAGGCAAATGTTTCCACGATCCAGTACGTCCTCGATCTGGCCTGTGGTCCAGGAGGATGGGTACTCGATGTAGCGGGTGCGTATCCTGAAAAGGAAGTAATGGGCATCGATATCAGTGAAGCAATGGTGCGCTATGCGAAGGCCCAGGCACGCGCGCACCACCTCGACAATGCCGACTTCGCAGTGATGGATGTCTCCAAGCCGCTCGACATCCCCGATGAGTCGTTTGACCTCATCAACGCTCGTTACCTGGTCGGTGTCCTTCTCCGTGAGAAGTGGCCTGCCTTCATCCAGGAGTGTTGGCGACTGCTGCGGCCAGGCGGCATTCTGCGACTAACAGAGCCTGAGCTTCCGGTTACCAACAGCATAGCTTGTGATCAAATAAATCACATGATCACACTGGCGATGCACCGTGCCGGCTACGGATTTTCTCCTCAAGGCTATCAATTTGGGATGATGATGGAACTGGAGCCAAGGCTGCGTGAGGCCGGTTTTGAGAAGACGTACGTCCGCAGTAGCGCGAGCAATGCGTCGGGTGGGACCAAGAATCACGAGGTCAATGCGCAGAATCTCTCCATCGTCTACTCCCAGATACAGCCTCTCCTGATGAAACTGGGGCTTGCGGCATCACCGGAGGAATTATTAACACTCTCTGATCAGGCGTGTAGCGACTTGCAGGGGGGGAACTTCCATTCCATCCAGATATATCTCACCGCCTGGGGAAGAAAGCCGCTAGAGACGGCTTGAAGGTTGTGTTGCAAAAATGGTAGGCCCTGAGTTAAGGAAAGACCCTCGTAGCCGTAAAGTAAATAAGTGGGCCAATATAGAGCATGTGGGAGGTGGGCGACAAGGGATTCGAACCCCTGACCTACTGCGTGTAAAGCAGCCGCTCTGACCAGCTGAGCTAGTCGCCCCAAAGGAGAGAAATCAGGCACCCGCCAGGGTGCCTCTACTTGTTGTTTCAGGTGCCCTCGAGTGGACTCGAACCACCACGCCCTTTCGAGCACAGGCCCTCAACCTGCTGCGTATACCATTCCGCCACGAGGGCTAAACATAACGGATTACGACTGCAATTCTATATCAAACCTTGCCCCTTGTCAATCCCTGTTTTTCCCCACCCAGGGTGGTATGTGGTGTTGAAGGGTTGGTATCCTGCGACCGTCAAACCCTCAACGCCACAGGTAAACTTAGCGATCATAGTAGAGGATACGCCCACAATTTGTACAGGTTTGCAGGTCCGTGCCTGTGCGCACACGTTGCAGCTCGCTGGGGGTCAAAATGACGCGGCACCATTGGCATGAATTTTGATCAACTTTCGAGACGGCTCGACCCTGTTTCGTGCGGCGCATCACATCATAACGATTGACGAACCGGGGCTCGATGGTACTGGCTAACTGCGCGCGCCTGCCCTGTAATTCTTGCTGGCGCACTTCCAATTGATCGCGGCGGGCTCGCAGCGACGCACTTTCCTCACCCCAGGTCTTCTCTTCCTGTTCAAGCTCCTCAGCCTTCTGGCGAGCCATCTCTTGCAATGACTCCGCCGAGTCCATCACCTCCAGCGCCGTTTCTTCCTGGCGGCTCTGTTGTGCCCGTAGACGCTGCACCTCCTGCTGGAGGGCAGAGAGTTCCTTTGGGTTAGTTACCGCTCCACCATAGAGGCGTTGTTCTTGCGCACTGAGCCGGTTGTTCAGTTCTTCAAGTACCCACTCCGCCTCTTTCTGAGCTTGCAGACCTGCGCGCAGCTGTTGTTGGGCTATGTCGTGTTCCGCGCGCAGCTTCTGTAATTTGGAGCTTCCCTCGAGGGAATTCACTACGGATTGCAGTTCTGCCACCAGGCGTTCTAGTTCGAGGTCGAGTTGCTGCAACTGGAAAAGGGCGGCAGCAATCTGTGTCGTGCTCATCGGCGGCAAATCTCCTTTCGAGCCTACGACATGGTGTTTGATGAGGGTCTGATTAGACTTTTATTGTACCCCGCTATCGCCTGCAACTGCAAGAGGTTCATCTACAATCTCTCCCATTTGCATTTGTTAACATTCCCTTTGACGAGGAATCATCTTTTGTTTACAATGGTGATCTATACTGGTAAGAAACCTACCTTTTGAACAGTTGTAGGGAATTATTCAGGAACCTTTCAGGGTTAGGCTGACAAGGAGTAAAGAGAGATGCAAGTTCTCCGCTGGCAAGAGAGAGAAATACCACAGGAACAGGATTTATACAGGCGCATGCAGCGCGATGGATTGAAGCCTTACAGCTGGTCGAAC
>VBHS01000233.1 GCA_005881295.1 Chloroflexota bacterium | reverse complement strand
AGTCTTCTTTGGCACTGCTTTCTATTGGTTTGCAGGGCTTCCTTGATACAGAGGAAGGCCTGGCCATCTCTTATGCCCAGGAGGTCGCCCAACAGAGCTCTGCCAGCAAACCCAATAAAACCTGGATTGGTACGCTTGCTACGGGGCTGGCTTCTGGGGTAATTTGCGAACCGTTCACCTTCACACGTTTGCTCATGTTTTTAGAGTCAGTAAACGTGCTACGAAGTCTTCTAGCAGGAAGAGGTTTGACAGTAGCAGAGATCCGAGAAGATGCACGAAAGAATGCACAAAGCCGCTGTCTTCGCACATGGCGAGGCGTGACACACCTTGTCCACCCTGGCATCTGCTCTACAAAAGATACGGTCTATCTACGAGGCTTCCTCGCGGTATCTCAGGCTTTGATGGAGGAGGATGCAATGTTTGAACGTCTGATGGTCGGGTCAGTGGGGTTAAATCATCTGGATGATCTGACAGAAGTAGGTATTGTAAAACCTGCTGTTGTTCACAGACGGCTTGCAACCGATCCCGAGCTAGAGAGCTACATCATGCGATTCGCTGATGAGGCGCGAGGCAACGGTTGAAAAAATGACCTAGATCAGGTATGCTCTACCTGGGTAAGGTCTATCTCTCACCGAAAGGAGATGGCACGAATGATGGATCTGGAGTTCACCGTGTATGAAGACGATCCACGTGATCCAGAGGACGATGACGACGAAGGTGAATAAATAAGCAAAACTCACCGAGGCCTAGCACAACGCCCTCTATAATTGTAGAGGGTGTTGCCTTTCCTAATGAGGTGTTAAGCCTGTTCGTTGACAGAAAAAGGTTCCAACCTGATGAGCAGATCCCCCAAACGCGCCTGATCTCCCTCAGCGACAAGAATCTGTATCACATGATGAGGCGCTGTAATACTTGGTGGGGTAGGAATATCAAAAAATCCAGGAGGAGTCTCTAGCGAGACAAGCAGATCCCCAGGCTGGATAACGTCATTTTCTTCCACATACCACTTTTCCACTGTGAGCGTGTCATGGATGCTCAATGTTGGAAACAGTTTGGGCACATACACTTCTATCATGGGAGGTTCGACTCCAATTATTGTTTTCATCAGTCGGTAAGTCTCCTTATTTTACAACTTTTTACAGGTATTACATACTTCGCCGTGTTTTTAACTGCCTCTTCAGGATGTATGCTATATTGCCAAGTATAACAAAAGAGACTCCCTAGCAAACATCTACTAGCGGCCATTTAGTAAATGGAAATAGCCGCTGGAGGAAACTACGTTAAAGGACAAAAAGGGAAACGCCCTCTTCGTGCCCTTTTCTTTCCATGTGTAGCACTTCCTACTCCTAGAGGAAGTAGTGGTCATTGCCCTGCTCGTCCTTCTTGTTCTGGTCACTGCCTACCACCATCGGTTGCTTGCGGTTTTGATACTCTCTTTATTGCCATTCGCCAAAAATGCCAGCTCGAACATTGGTATGGTCCTGATATGGATGACCCTGACAGATGGGACAAATACGGTAAGCGCGGTAGTGGTAAAATTGTCTTTACTCCTGTGAAAAAGCCATCGGACCATCCTCAACATACTGGCTTTGCTTACCCGCCCGCAACCGAGAAGCATTTGCGATCCACGGATGCGGCCCTCGGTTTCCCTCTCCCTCCCTTGTTACGTGCGCTCTATGCGCAAGTGGCAAATGGTGGCTTTGGACCATTCTATGGTCTTATTGGTGTGCGAGGAGGTGCACCAAGTTCAGGAGGAGCAACGATTGAGGGCTACTACCCTCACAGTCCAGAGCCCTGCCGTATCATTTCCCTTTCCGAATGTGCCATTGATGTTCAAGCAAGTTCCTCGTCAAAGCACCCGCATTTGCTTGTACCTGATGATGCTTGGCCTGAGCGCCTGCTTATGATCTGTGAATATGGCTGCTGTATCTATTTCTATGTAGATGCTGCTACCGAGCAAATCTTTGAAAGCTATGTCACCGAGGATGATCACACCGTCGTGACCGCTGTAGCTTCCTCTCTCCAAGAGTGGCTCCTTCGTTGGACACGAGATGAGGAACTCACGAGTTAGGAGCAATAGATGAGTTACGTAGTGCTAATATCCATCTCTTGTTCCACGAGTTCTGGACCTGTTTCAAGCCAGTCTTTAATGGCCGCTTTGACCTGCTTCGCTGGCGCGTCCTACGCAGAGCTTGATGCAGGCACCACACAAAGTGCGCATGAGCCCCTTTTCGTTTACCTCCGACTTCGCTTTCCCTCCTGCTACCGAGCAGGAGTTGCATGAAACGGAAACTATTCTGGGGTTTCGTCTTCCTCCATTACTTCGTGCTCTCTATGCACATCTTGGAAATGGAGGCTTCGGCCCTGGAGGAGGAATACGTGGGGTATTAGGGGGATATGGGTCATCAGGGACGTTTGAAAACGAAAGTGACGAGACCATCCTCAAAAATCATTACTGGCGGGAGGGGCTCGTTGACCTGAAAAGCTATGCCAATCAATGGTGGCGGTCACTCTAAGGCGACCAGTTGCTGAACCTCCCTACCGATGTCTGGCAACAACAGCTGGCTTCCATCTGTGAACTTGGTTGTCAAATGGAAGTCTGCGTGGATCAGGAAGGTCAGGAGTATCTTTGGTATCCTTCAGAGGAGGACGAATTCAAATGTACCCTGAGCAAGGAAACCACATTTGAGCAGTGGATAGAAAACTGGGCAACAAACTTGTAACAAATTGCTGATTCTCTTGAATGCTCCTTGTCAGTCGGTTCGGTCTGATAAGGAGCTTATTTGTGTTCAGCAAGACTTCACGAGGGTAACTCTATCCTTTGGCAGTAGCCATATCCAGTTGCGCTCCTAATGCGGCGCGCAGCAATGGCCGGGCTCGATAGAAGCGGTTTTTTACCGTCGACGTAGGTATATTGAGGACTTGTCCAATCTCAGGGAAATCCAGGTTACCGACGCAGCGGTGCCAGACGACCAGGCGGTATTGGATGGGTATGGCTTCGATTACCCGGTAAACACACTGCCGTAACTCCCGTCGCTCTGTCAATTCTTCTGGCTGGGGACTCGTATCTGGGAGATCCGCCAAATCTGTTGTCTCGCCCTGGGCATTGTCTCTCGGCTCTAACTCGGAAAAATACGTCGGACGTCTGTGACGCAGGTGATCTATGCAGCGATTACGCGCAACGGTAAAGAGCCATGGCCTGATTTCTGCCCGCAGATGCAGCGTGACCAGGGAAAGGTAGAGTTGGAGCAAGACCTGTTGCAAGACATCCCACGCTTCGTGATACTCTCCCACATAGCGGTAAATCATCTGAAAAAGCGCTGTCTCATACCGATGCACCAGGGTTTCGAATGCTTCATGATCACCGGCCAGTGCTTGTTGTACTAGGACGCTATCGGCAACCTCCGAGTGGGCGCTGGTTTTCCTTGTAGGTTTCTGCGTTTGCATGGCTTCACTCCTTGATAGCCATCGGCTTGTAGGAATGACTCGAAGCACGGAACGGCCTCATTCGCTTCGACTCTCTGGTTCTAAGTGTACTGGCATATCGACAAAGGTGCATCCCCAGAATGAGCTATTTTGGATGTGTTCACGTTGGTAGGATCACGAGTTTGTCGAGCAGCGTATTCGTGTAGGTATACTACCCGAGTCGCCTGCTCTACAGTGCTCAACAATAGTGTGTTTAAGGGATGTGTTTTGCTCGCCTAGTGGGTACAATGGAACGTGAAATGATGATTGTTTCCTGCCGGACACACCATGCATTTCAGCAGGCTTTGAGAACCCGACATCTTCTCAGGTCGAAACACCGGCTTCGTACCGCTTCCCTGCTGGTTGAAAGAATTTGCGGAGGATTTCATGAACCATATCGATTACAAAGAAGCCCTTCAAGTGTTACGTCGAGCCGGGTTGACCACGCCTCAAATAGATCGACTATGTGGTTTTTGTCGAAAATATACTGCAAGTGAGCTGGATCGTGCTGCTATAGATCGGCGTCACCTGGAGTTTGTACGGTGGCTAGTGACAAATCATAGGCTCTCGGACCAGATAGATGCGGATAGGCATGCCTGCGGGTAGCAAAGCAGCCGTACATCCACCGCCCTGGCACCGATTGAACCGATCTTGCATACACGCTGCTTCCCACACAGCTGACCCCCACTTTCATCTGTGATAGCGTAAATGCACTAGAGAAACCGACCACTTTGTCTGCTTCGCTACTCACGCAGCGTCCCAAATTAGTGCGTTCTGAGGATGTATTTTTGGCTGGAGGCAAGTACTCTTAAGACAGAAGTTCATGTTTCTCAGTCTGGAAGATGTACTGGAGGTGTATACTCGTCCCTACGATCCGCGTTTTCCACAGATCTGCATGGACGAAAGTGCCAAACAGCTTCTCCGAGAGAAACAGGAGAGTCAGCCTATGCAACCAGGACAGTCTGAACGCTTTGATTACCCGTTTGAATCCGCAGGAATGTGCAAGCTGTATCTTGCCTGTGAACCGTTGGCGGGGCGGCGACAAGTGAAAGTTACCAAGCATCGGACCACGAGAAGAACTAGATCGCGAGGTGCAAGCCTGGCAACGCCGTCGCAATGAGGAATCCATCACGGTCAATTGGCGCTTGACCATCGCGGACGCGCGCATCAAGCTCAAGCGGCTCTATCCCTCTCTTGAACCACGAAAGCGCTCCTCGAAGACGAACAATGGTGCAATGACAGCTTGACAGAGCAGTAAACTCTGCTTCTCTTCAAGAACAACCGAGGAGTTTTTTCATGAACCAGCTGAACCCGTGCAAATGGCGCCACTTTGAAACCGAGATCATTCTCTCGTGTGTCCGTTGGTACCTGCGTTATTCGCTCAGCTCTCGCGACCTCGAAGAAATGATGAGGGAACGGGGACTCGAGGTGGATCATACGACCAGGTATCGCTGGGTTCAGCGCTATGCCCCCGAACTGGAGAAGCGATGCCGACCTCATTTGAAAGCCTTCACTGACTCCTGGAAAGTGGATGAGACCTCCATCATGTCGAGAAGAATGCGGCCTCTCCCAAAGCTATGGTCGAACTCAAAGCCGCCTCGACGATATCAACCAGCTCTTCGCCGCGCCAGAGCTCAATCTTTCCTCGTCCACGGGGAGGTAACCGATCATGAATCGCGTGATACAATGGATTCTCTGGTTTCTCGTTTTTGCCCTCACACAGGGGCTGCTGCTTGTTTTGCTTGCCTGGCTCGTGCCAGGCATCCAGGTCCACAGCTTCGCAGCTGCCGTCCTTGGCGGCGTGATCATCACACTGGTGTTGGGACTGGCTTGGAGGCTCATCTACTGGAGTGCAGCGCGGCTTCATCCAATCCTCTTCCCCCTGCTGACCTTCTTCCTGACAGGAATCGTGATCATTCTGGCGGTGAATCTCGTGGATCTTCTGTATCCGGGTGCCCTGGAAATCTCAGGGCTTTGGGATGCGATCCTGGTAGCGCTGGTAGTGACGCTGGGCATGACTTTCCTTGGCGCGCTCTTCTCGCTCCAGGATGATCGAGGCTACGACTGGTTTGTCACCCAGCCGCTCAGCCGCCGGTATAACCAAACGCCTCATGCTGCACAAGCAGGCATCCTCTTTCTGGAAATTGATGGGCTTGCGGAACCTGTCCTGCGCTCAGCTATGGACCAGGGCTGGATGCCGACACTCAAGCGATGGTTGGAAGGAGGAACCCATCAGATCAAAGGCTGGGAACCCGATCTTTCTTCGCAAACCTCCGCCAGTCAGGCGGGCATTCTGCTGGGGAACAACGCAGAGATTCCCGCTTTCCGCTGGTACGATAAGCAGCAGCAGAAGCTCATGGTCTCCAGTAAAGTAGCAACCGCGCGTGCACTCGAGCAACAGTTGTCAAACGGGCACGGATTACTGACCCCCGATGGGGGCAGCCGCTGGAATGTCTTCTCAGGGGACGCCCCGGATTGCCTGGGCACGTACAGCAAAATGGGCGCTCGCACCAGCAGGGGACAGCAAAGCTATTTCCTCTACTTCTCCAATCCCTATAGTGTTGCGCGCACCTTCGGCCTGTTCATCGTCGATATTGTGCGCGAGCGCTATCAGGCATGGCAACAACGCCGCCAGGATGTCCAACCGCGCATCCACCGCACCTTCAAATATGCCCTTGTGCGCGCCGGTACGACCGTCTTTTTACAGGAAGCCAGCCTCTTCATGTTGCTCGCAGACATGTTGCGGGGGATGCCTGCTGTCTATACGACGCTCTTTGCCTATGACGAGGTGGCGCATCACTCAGGCATCATGCGGCCAGATGCGTTCAAAGTGCTCAAGAAACTCGATCATCTGTTTGCACAGCTCGAACGCGCCTCACAGAGGGCGCCCCGTCCCTATCACCTGGTCGTCCTCTCTGATCATGGTCAAAGTCAAGGCGCAACCTTCACCCAACGGTATGGCCAGTCGTTGGGGCAACTGGTGGAACAGCTCGTCGCACAGAGCACCTTGCGCGTCGCGGGTGCTCTGGATCCCGATGAAGGCTGGGATAGTCTCAGTACCGCCCTGACCGAAGCGCTGCGCAAGGACAGTCGGACGATGCGGCTCGTCAGACGTGCCCTTCGAGGGCAGATGCATGATGGACAGGTAGCACTTTCCCCGCAGGGCGAGGCCACGGAAGAGCAGATCAGCCAGAAGCTGAGCGGGAGCCAGGTGCTCGTCCTGGCTTCAGGGAATCTCGGGTTGATCTCTTTCACGGATGACCCAGCGCGTCTGACCTATGAGCAATTGAGCCACCGTTTTCCTGGTTTGCTCTTAGGGTTGAGCCAGCACGAAGGCATCAGTTTTCTGCTCGTGCATTCCGAAACCGAAGGAGGACTGGTGCTTGGTGCAAAAGGCATCTACTACCTGGAACAGGGCTATGCGGTTGGGGAGAATCCGCTGGCTCCCTTTGGCTCCAGTGCGGCAGCCCATTTGAAGCGGACCGATGGCTTTTCAAACGCCCCTGACATCTTGGTGATGAGTCTCTATCGCCCGGAAACCGGGGAAGTAGCCGCATTCGAGGAGCTGGTTGGGTGCCACGGCGGGCTGGGCGGTCCGCAGACGCACCCATTCGTCCTGTACCCGGTGGTGCTTCCCATGGATCCAGGGCCCATCGTGGGGGCTGCTGCGCTGCACACCCAACTCAAAACCTGGGTCAGGACATCCTCGAAGCAATCAAAGCTGCCCTGACGCTTGGCCGCGCTATATGGTATTGAATAAGTGAAAGGACGTAGACATATGGCACTGATCCTCTATCCTGATGGGACAAGCAAGGAAGTTCATCCTGCCAACGGTGATCATTTCGAGTATGAAGAATTGACAGAGATTGTCGAGGGAACGATTGAGATGATCCCTCTGCCTGATGGGCGCATCATGACACTGACTGCGGAAGGCAGACCTGATGTGGAAGCTGGAATTGCTGTCTGCTTGTCTGCTCTCCGAAGCACATCGTCTTGTGCTCCAGGGAGCCGATATGAACCTAGCCGGGGCAATCACCACGACGACCAGGCGGCACCGTTGTTTTTGTGGGAGTGGTTAGATAGGAAGTGATGAGCTATCATGGGGGTCATGATTCAAGAACCAAGGACGCACGCTTGACGTGTCTGTGAAAGGACACCTATCGTCAAAAACGGACCCAATCGGTGTGGGAATGAAGAGGACCATGGCAAGGACTGTGGTACCTCTCGCGTTCTCACGCCAAAGCCAGTGTATTGAGCAAGTGAGCACCAGACGACGTGCTCGAATTGGATGACATCTGGAGTTGTGTGCAGAAGAACGAGCACAAACGGTGGATGTGGGCAGCAATGTGCCGCCGAACCCGCCACATCGTCGCCTTTGCCCTTGGAGACCGAAGCCCGCGCGACCCGTATTCGGTTCTGGCAAGCCATCCCGCATGACTACAAACACTGCCACACCTTCGGTGATTGTTGGCATGTCTCCCACCATGTGTTCCCGCCAGCACAGGCCTCCAGGACGCTGTCCATCAAGAGCCTCTTCTAGTTCATTGATGAGACTAAATCTGAGTCAGCTTTTCTCCATCTTGCTGCAATCCTGTTGTAGCTGGCGAGCTCGTGCCATTCCATCAGTGGATGGAATGAAGTTCTCACTCGCCTTCAGCTTTGAGCGAACAGTATAGCTCAGTAGATTCATGCGATAAAACATCCGTTGCGACGAACGCAAAACATAAGACATCTGCCTCTAGTATACTATCGATGGAGCGAAAGCACATCGTCAATGCACGTTATTTTTCAGATATACGTTGCCTTCTACAATGTCTGACCACTAGTGCAAACGCACTGTGCCACCCAAGTAGTGTTTTTGCCCTATTGACACTATCCGCAGGTGCCAAAAAATAGCGCATTCTGAAGATATATTCCTGATTCCTGCAAGCTATAATTAGGAGCAGAGATTAACGTGCTTTCCGTCAGGAAAAGTGACACTGTGAATGTCCAGCATGCTATTGACAGCGAAGCTGGTTTGCCTGTCTCTGAAGGCTGTGGCTTATGCGGCAACGAATTCACGGGCGAGATAAACTGGGTGCAAATCGCTTTCAGCGCAGATGCAACAGTTGAGGAGTATAGTATCACGGGTGAAGAACGTCTGCTTGTGGCGATGGCAATGGAAGAGCATGAAAAGGCTGACAGGTTTTCGGACGCGTCGCCAACGTCCCGCGAAACTGCCGTCAACATGATACTTTTTAGCTTAAACGAACGGTGAGAAACCCGTCAGGTCTTGGACCTGGCACAACCAATGGGAGTAAGGAATGAAACAACAAGTTGCCTTGACGCGTCAAGCCCTCAAGACGCCGCGGGCTGCAGCGGTCGCAGGGATCATCTTTTCTTTTCGACCGTGTTCTTTGGCAGCGGATTACTGTTTCTGGCGATGATATTTGCCTCCGCTGCGGTCGCAGGCGGTATCCTTGCCAGCTACGCCATCGCAGCGGACACGTTGACGAAGAGCGGCGTCATTATCGTTGGGCGTGCGATTATGTACACGATCACCAACGTGTATGCCATTCGCATGGCGGGCGTGTTCATGATATCGTTGGGCACCATTTGGATTCGTACTCGCGTGATGCCGCGCTTGTTTGTGTTCCTCACCTACGCCTTGGCGTTGCTGCTGCTGGTGAGCAGCAACCTCACGCTCTGGTTGATCCTGGTCTTTCCGGCATGGGTGTTTGTGATCAGCATGTTCATCTTGATCATAAGTCTGCGTGGTGAGCAAGCTGAAGCCAAAGGCGTGATTGGCTCTCACGAATCATCATGAACGGGGTCGAACCCAATGTGCCTCATGAAGCGCTCACAGATGGCATTGCCTTGCGGAGCGCGAGAGGGTGTTTTGAGGATCTCTATGGCACCGGTTGTAGCCACACGAGCGAACCAAGGCCCAAATTTGCTCTCGTTATCACAAATGAGGAACTTCGGTGCTTGCCCATAGGGAGTCGCTTCTCGAAGCTGCTGCGCCACCCAGGCGTCGGTAGGGGATCGTGTTGTGCCAACATGCATCACTCGTCGGGATCTTCCGCTCGATGATGAAAAAGGCAAAGAGCGGGCGAAAGAAGAGATCGGTTATCTGCAAGAAGTCACAAGCCCAGACGTCTTGGGCATGGTTGTGCAGGAACGTCGCCCAATTTTGCCCTCTTGGTCGTGGTGCGCGAACTCGTCTCATGTATTTCTGAATGGTGCGCTTGCAGACATGAATACCAAGTTGAAGTCAATCCTCGCGAATCCGCTCAGCTCCCCAGAGTCGATTCTTCGTTGCCATTTCCCTGATCAAGGCAATAGTCTCTGGAGATATCCTCGGTTGTGTAGCACGGGCCTTTGACTGGTGTTTCCAAAATAAACGAAATGCTTCTCGATGGCAACGCAGCAGAGTCGTCTTCCTGGACAAGCAATAGAGCTTGCTTCCATACCCGAACCGCCCCAGCCAAGAGCACGAGAAAGATGCGATCTCTATTCGTACATAACAGATGTGCCAAGTAGCCAGAACAGCCTGCTGGCCCAAGAGCATCAGATCGAAGCCATCTGTTGTCCCACCATCACACCAGAAGCCTGGGCAGTTTCCCCGCTTAGGTCACTGCCTCCGTCCAATATGGTCCCAACATGCAAGTGTTGGCCGTGTATCTGCACCAGGGGTAATTGCTTCCCACGGCTCGCACCTGTGAGGCTCTCACCGCGATCTGTGGGTGCCAGATCGCGGAAGCGACCAGGCTTCCGTGGAACAAACTGGCCGCCGAGCGGCTGGCTCCGACGGTTGAGCGCATTGCCGAGCTGATTGGAGCCAGTCGGCTCCAGCATGGAGATGAGACTGGCATCCGCGTGTATGGGATGCTTCATTGGTTGCATGTGAACTGTACTCGCTTCCTGACCCATCTGGCGTGGCATGCCTCGCGAGGCATGCACGATCGACTGGCCAGCTATGATGGCTATGACTGTGCTCACAGTATCCGTGGAGCCCACCTGGTGCGCGATTGTGCGGCAGTCGCCGAGCCGGAGCATCAGTAGTGGGCCGTGGAGATACAGGACTTCTTGCTCGATCTGCATGACGCATGCCACGAGTGGCGTCTGCTCCACCTGCCCTCGGTTCCCGCCATGGAGCGCGACGAATGGGCCGCGCGCTACTTCGAGATTGTGGCGGCTGGCTATGCGGCTCAACCGCCGCCACCCGCCTCTTCCGCAGGATCGCACAAGGGTAGGCGCAAGCAAAGTAAGGCCAAGAATCTGCTGGATACGCTGCTCGGGCGCGCCGAGCAAGTGCTGGCTTTGCTCGACGACCTGCGCATTCCTTTCACGAACAACCAGGCCGAGCGGGACCTTCGCTGGGCGAAAGTGCAGCAAAAGATTTCTGGCACCTTTCGTAGTGTGACTGGGGTCGCCGCTTTTTGCCGCATCCGCAGTTATCTTTCGACGATGCACAAGCAAGGACACCCCATGCTCTCTGCTCTGACGGCTGTCTTCCATGGTCAACCTTTACCACTCGCTTGGGCACCTGAGTAGTTACTCGCATTCGTCAACAGAGTCTGAGATGCGAGGTTTTTTACCCCTCACCGTGGCAAGCTATCGATCACGTAGATGGCATGCCGAAAGGCGTCGGTGGATACGTGCAGATCACCAGCGAAGGGATGATTGATCAGCACGATCATCCAGAGGCTCGTGGCGATCAGGCCAGTCAGCAGGGCCGTCAATGCTGCGTGGAGCTGGACGTTCTTCATGTGTAAGACCAGGCAGAAGCAGATCGCCACCACTCCCCCAAACAGCAGCCCGAACCAAAGGACCTCGGGCAAGGCTGCCACATTGGATTGAAGACGTATGGCCCTTTGGGCACTCAGGTTGTCCAAACTGTCCGTGGTATGGGGGTCCACTTGGCCTGGGGGGAGGCTTCGGTAGATGCTCCACATGGTGTTGATCGCGGCTAGGGCGCCCCTACTCTCCTCGCGCTCCAGCGTGCCTTCGTCTATTGTTCTCCATTCATCATTGATCACAAACTGGGCATAGGCACGAAGCTGGTCGTGGACCTGGCCGCGCGCCGGTTCAGGAAACGAGGAGGTATCATGGACGACCGTAATCAGAGCCGCGGCTTCTTGTGACACAGCACTTTCGGCTGCAAGGTGCTGTTCCAAGACGATGATGACCGTAAACGCGAGCAGCACTGCGTAGATGACCCCCACCGTAGCGAAAATGAAACCAGCTACCTCATTGTGCTTCTCATCCGTTGGCGCTGTCGTTCGGCGACGCAGCAGCACTGTCCCGGCCCAAGCCAACCCTACTGAACCGCCGACAATGAGAATAAAGAGAAGCCAAGCCGGTATGGCGTCGAGAAATGCATCCATTATAATGTGCCTCCTGAGCTGTTCCTAATGTTAACATTAGTATCCATCATATAGCACCCGGATTTTGTCAAAGGGCACGGAGAAATCTTCCAAGAACCGCAGCACGCCGGCCTGCGCCTGCTGGAACGCTCATTCATCAGACACAAGAGCGTTGGTTGTGTTGCAAAAACTCTGAGAGGAACCCGTGGGAGGGGGTTCGCCGTTCTTGTTGGGCTTAGGCTGCCACTCCAAAGAGGCGGACGATGAAGGTGACCTGCCCAGTGATATCTCCTTTGTTCACCCCGAGTATCTGTCCCTTGCGGTACGGCTTTCCCCTTCGCCATACACGTCTTCTGCTGACCGCCCAGGAAGCACGACCTGTTCCCCTACGCGGCGCACAATCATGTTCATCACCTCGTAGCCCTGTAAAGTTCGCCCTGCCGTTTCCCCAAACAGCGTGGCTGATGATTTCAGGCGGGAAGCGAAAGCCTTTGACATTGGGAGCAGTGATGTGGTTTTCATGCCATCAGTAAGCCAGAGATTTCGCTTTTCGGCAGGTTGACAATACCTCCGGAAGAAAGCCGAATAAGCACGTCAGGAGCACCAGAATTCTCCTTCTGCCCCCACGGCTCTGAGAGCGATATCGGCCTCCGCGATGTGCTGATAAATGCGGATGTCCCGCCGGAAAGGCCACCAATCGTACAGCAAAAGTTCGGCCGGTTGCCACATTGCTACCCAGCCGGCGATCAAAAAGCCTTCCGCTGGAATCGCTAATAACGCCAGAAGTATATTATTCGCTCCCAACTTAGCTACCAGGGTAAACATACCCGCCAGCACCAAACAAATCGCCAGAACAGTCAGTCCGACCCACAGCGAAGCGATCCCTTGGTGACGTAGAGCAACCAGCGCCTTTTGGTTCTCCTCAATTTTGAATTGGCAGTACAGCTTCATCTTTTGCCTGGTTCTCTCCAGCAGGCCTTCGGTGATTTGTTCTCGTGGGAGTTCAATTCTCACCTTGAGCTTCTCACGGAACTTCTCTCGAAGTGAATAGGTATTGATTTCACGGTATAGATAGTCCATCCCCGAAACATACCTGTCCGAACCGGGTTCTGGATCCGCAAAAAGGTCTTGTATGCCGTTAAGATGTATCGTTATTTCGCGCAACTGTTCCTTACTCAT